>JABFRW010000013.1 GCA_013140805.1 Candidatus Eisenbacteria bacterium | reverse complement strand
GCAGTGGCGCGAGGCGCTCGCGCGTCGAGCAGCCGCTGGATCAACCACGCCACGATCATCACCGCCACGCAGCCGATCAGGTTGTACCAGAGGAACGAGATCGCGGTGAATCGGAAGCACGCCAGGATCATCGCCTCGGCGATCAGCGCTGCGACGAACACCGCGGTCCCTCGCACCGAGCGCAGCAGGAACGCGGTCATGAAGATTCCCAGGATGGTTCCGTAGAACAGCGAGCCCAGGATGTTCACCGCCTCGATCAGCGAACCGAGCCGGCTCGCCGCATCCGCGAATCCGACCGCGAACAGCGCCCAGCCGACCGTGACCGCGCGCGCGGTCCAGACATCTCGACGACCAGCCTCGAGCGCACCCGTGGCCGCGGAGCCTGACGACGTGATGCCCTCCACGACGGCGGCGCCGGTGCGACGCGCGCGCCCCGTGATGCGCTTCAGGACATCGACCACCGTGGTCGAGGTGAGTGCGCTGAGCTCGGCGGCGGTCGAGTTCATCGATGCTGCGAACACCGCGGCGAACACCAGCCCGATCAACCCGACCGGGAGATTCGCGAGGACGAAGGTGAGGAACACGTAGTTGGTGTCGCTGGTGGCCGCGCGCGGATCATGCGACTTGATCAACGCCACCTTGTCCTTCTGAACTTCGGTCAACGCAGCCTGACGATCGCGCAGCTCCACCTGCGAGCGCGCCACCGCGCTCGCGTCACCGGCGTGTCGCGCCGCGAGCACCGCCTCCGCGCTCGCGCGGCGCGCCTGCCACGACTCGCGGTGCCGTACCTCGAGCGCTTCGTAGGCGGGTGCGGTGGGCCCGTTCGCGATGCGCGCACGCCCGACCGGATCGAAGTGCAGCGGCGGCGGAGCGAACAGGTAGAAAGCGAAGATGAGTACCCCGAGCGACAGGATCGCGAACTGCATCGGGATCTTCATGAGTCCGTTGAACAGCAGCCCGAGCCGACTCTGAGTCACCGAAGCGCCGGTCAGATAGCGGCCGACCTGCGACTGATCGGTTCCGAAGTACGAAAGCTGCAGGAAGAATCCGCCCAGCAGTCCGGACCACAGGTTGTAGCGGTCGTTCGGATCGAAGCGCGTTTCGAGCGCGTTCAGTCGGCCCAGCACCCCGGCCAGCGAGGCGGCGTCGCCGAGCGAGACGCCGCTCGGCAGCGCGCGCGCGATCAGGACGAACGCCACCGTCATGGTTCCGAGGATGATCGAGAACTGCAGCGCCTGCGTATGGCTCACGGCTTTGCTGCCGCCCGTCACGGTGTAGATCACCACCAGTCCGCCGATCAGAGCGCAGGTGGTGCGCAGCTCCCAACCCAGTACCACTGACAGCACCAGTGACGGGGCGTAGATCGTGATGCCCGCGGCGAGCCCGCGCTGGATCAGAAACAGCGCCGCGGCGAGCGAGCGCGTCTTGCCGTCGAAGCGCTGCTCCAGGTACTCGTACGCGGTGAACACTTTGAGCCGGTGGTAGATCGGGATCGCCAGCACGCAGATCACGATCATGGCGAGCGGCAGTCCGAAGTAGAACTGCACGAAGCGCAGACCGTCCGTGAACCCCTGACCCGGCGTGGCGAGAAACGTCACCGCACTCGCCTGGGTCGCCATCACCGAGAGCGCGACCATGCCCCACGGCATCGAACGACCCGCGAGCAGGAAGTCGGAGAGATTTCGCTCGCCGCGACCGCGCCACACGCCGTAGCCGACGAAGAACGCGAGCGTACCGAACAGCACCACCCAGTCGACCGTGCTCATCGCCGGCTCGCGCTCGGCACGCGCCGAGAGCGGCGCCTCACCGCGATCCCCAGCGCGTCACCAGCGCGCACACTCCGATCATCGCCAGCAGTCCGGCGATGACGACGGCGTACAGCGCCGGCCACGAGCCTAAGAATGGCGGCCGCTCGTCTGCGTTCTGGCTCAAGGGGTTAACGCTCCGGGCTCACGAGATTCGCGAACAGGCGCCACGCCCCCGGTACCCCCGCGGGCAGCTGGCGGAAGAACGCGTAGGCGGCGTAGATGAACACGCCCTTACCGTGACGCGCGTAGAGCAGTCCGCCGTCTCTCGATGGCTCGCCGGGATCGTTCGAAGCCAGCACCGCGTCGTAGCGCGGATCGAATGGACTCGCGAAGTAGAGTCCGCGTTCCTGAACCCAGCCGTCGAAGTCGGCGGCGCCGATGCGATTCGGTTTGGAGAGCAGTGCGTGATCCGGCTTCGGCATGCGGATCTCAGCGCCTTCGACCGTGACGCGGTCGCGAGAGATTCGAAACGGAAACGGGCCGAGCCGATCGTTCATCGCGTTGTCTGCGGTCTGGTACTGCGTGACCAGTCGCCCGCCGGCCGCGACGTAGTCGAGCAGACGCGGCTGCAGCGCCAGCACTCGCGGCCGTGTGTTGTAGGCGCGCACGCCGATCACGATCGCGTCGAAGTTCTGGAGCGGGGCGCTCTCGAGATCCTTGTCCGTGAGCAGCGTCACCTCGGCGCCGAGTTCACGCAGCGCATCTGCGCCGAAGTCACCGGAGCCCATCACGTAGCCGACTCGGCGCGCGGTCATCGCGATGTCCGCCTGCACCAGCTTGATCGACGCCGGAGGCGCGAGCGTCTGAATCGGAATGTGCGCGTAGTCGAGCTCCACGACACGTGAGTTGTAGAGGCGATCGTTCGTCAAGAACGTCGCGTACACGACTCGCGTAGTTGCGGCTTTGGGCCCATCGCCCACTTGAATCCTGAACTCGAGCGTGGTGTCCGGGGACCCGGGCACCACTCGAATCCGTCGAGAAGGGGTCAATTGGGCCAGACTGGTACCCCTGACCTCTCCTCCGAATTCGGTCACGGAGTCGCCTGCCTGATCCAGCGATCGGTGCAGCGTCCTCGTGGCAACCGCATCGCCCTCGAGATTGGCTTCGTAGCTCAGGTCGAGCGAGCCTTCCACGGGCACATCTCCAGGCCCCACGACGACTTTCAAAAGCGCCGTTCCGTCCGCCGCGAAACGCTCGACGTCCCGATCGAATCGCAGTCGTACTGGCGGCGCCACGTCGAATGTACGGTAGCGTTCGCCCTGTACGGGATCTGTCCAGCGATGAACAACTGGCTGCTCAAACGCCAGCCGATGGCCGAGAATCTCGAGCTCAAACATCGCGCGGGTTGCCGGTGCTGATTCGGGCGTGCCGATGAGTGAGGCTTCGCGAACCACCGAAGCGCCACGGATGGGCGGAGACGCCAGCCAGTAGGGCTGGCTGAGCGCTGCGCCAGCCGAGATGAGGACCGTGAACGTATCGTTCCACGCCACGTTCGGCGTCAGCGCGGCGTCGGGCGAGTGTGTAAGCGTGTCAATCCATGTTGAACGCGGCGACAGCGTGACGCCCTTCGGTCGAATGAGTTCCCCCGACACCACCGAAACCTTTGCAACCTTCACCCCCACGCCACCGCGATCCAGCACCGACAACACCACGCGGACGGTAGAACCGGGTGATGCCAGCGGGCGCGCGGCGATCGCGTCGATCCAGAGTCCCGCCGCGCCACGGATCGCTTCGTCGAGCAGACGGCGCCGGCTCTCGACGAGAGGATCATCGGGCAACTTCGCCATTGCCTCGCGCGCATCGAGCAGCGCCGGCAGGGAGGCACGCGGATGCGCCGGATCGAAGCTCTTGAGCGCGCGTGCCAGCGCCGCGGCGACGCGTTCGCCGCCGGCGACGCGCTTCCAGCTCAGATCCACTCCCTCGAAGAGTTCGGTCGTCGCGCGACTTCCGAGCCGATGCTCGAAGGTGTTCTCCCACGCGCCGCGGCGCTCGGCGGAACCGAAGCCCTGGCTCTTGTGCATGCTGCGGCTCTCGCCCGCCAGCTCGGTGTAGGAGCGCGCGAGCAGCGCGTCGTAGGCGCCGACGTCGACGCGCAGCCGCCCACGCGTCGTGTCAGGACCGGACGCGCCGAATCGAAATGCGTTCCAGACCAGGCGCTTCGCACCCCACGGCGTGAGACCCTCCGCGATTTGTTCGGGGAAGCGCGCGGGATCGGCCGCGGCCGCGAACGCCTCCTCGGCGAGGATCGCGGACGCGGTGTGGTGCCCGTGGCCCCCACCACCGTCGGTCGGGAAACGCGTCACGATCACATCGGGGCGAAAGCGGCGGATGGCACGTACGACGTCCGAGAGAATCGCCTCGCGACCCCAGATCTCGAGCGTCTCGTCGGGCCCCTTCGAGTAACCGAAGTCGATCGCCCGCGTGAACATCTGCTCGGCGCCGTCGATGCGACGCGCGGCCAGCAGCTCCTGCGTCCGGATCGCGCCGAGACGCTCGCCGACGTCCGAGCCGATCAGGTTCTGCCCGCCGTCACCGCGCGTGATCGACAGGTAGCCGGTGCGCACCTTGCGACCGTTCGCGAGCCACGCGAGAAACGCGGTGTTCTCGTCGTCGGGGTGCGCGGCGACGAACAGCGCGCTGCCCATCACCTGCAGCTTCTCGAGCGTGAGTCGCAGCCGCGCGGCGTCGAGCGGAACCGCCGGATTGGGATCGGCGTGCGCGGCGCGGGCGGCGAACGACATGAGCACGAGCAAGAGGGCCAGCATCCGGTCGCGCACGCTCAGTACCCCACCGCGCAGCCGTCCTTGCGTTTCTCGGTAGCGCCCCCGTAGGCGCCGGTCTTGGGATCGCGCCAGATCGCCTGGTAGCCGCCGTAGGAGCCGACCGACTCGGGCTCGATCCGATGGCCCCGCCGCTTCAACTCCGTGAGCACCGCAGCGGGCAACCCGTCTTCGATGTGCAGCACGCCGCCCTCTTTCATGGTCGTGCCGGTCGGCTCGCTCGAGCCCGAGTGATGGAATCGAATCGCGTCGCCGGCTTCCTGGAGGTTCATCTCGAAGTCGATCAGGTTGACCACGATCTGCGCGTGGCCCTGCGGCTGCATGTCGCCGCCCATCAGACCGAACGCCATCAGCGGCGCACCGTCGCGAGTGAGAAATGCGGGGATGATGGTATGGAACGGACGCTTGCCGGGCGCATACGAGTTCGGCTTGCCGGGCTGCAGGTCGAACAGATTGCCGCGGTCCTGCAGTCCGAAGCCGAGCTCGGGAACCACGTAGCCGCTGCCGAATCCGGTGTAGTTGCTCTGGATCAGCGACACCATCATGCCGTTCGCGTCGGCGGTGCACAGATAGGTGGTCTCGCGCCGGTTCAGCGCGACCGGATCTCCGGGCACGTCGGCGGTGGCGGCGCGGTTCATATCGATCGCCGCCGCGCGCTGCTTTGCGTACGGCTTGGAGATCAGCTCGGCGACCGGGACCCTGGCGAACTCGGGGTCGGCGTAGTAGCGGGCACGATCCGCGAACGCGATCTTCTTGGCCTCGGTGAAGACGTGCCAGTAGTCCGCCGACTCGCGTCCCATCGCCTTCAGATCGAAGTTCTCGATCAGATTCAACAACTGCAGCGCCGCGATTCCCTGCCCCGGCGGCGGCAGCTCCCAGACTTCGACTCCGTGATAGTTCGTCGAGACCGGATCGATCCACTCCGAGCGATGCTTCGCGAAGTCCTCGAGTGCGAAGAAGCCGCCGTTCGCTTTGGAATAGCGCACCAGCGCCTCGGCGATCGGTCCGCGGTAGTAAGCGTCACGCCCCTTCTGCGCGATCATCCGCAGGGTCTTCGCGAGCGCCGGATTGCGGAAGGTCTCCCCTTCGCGCGGTGCGCGCCCTCCCGGCATGAAGACCTCGGCGAATCCTGGTTTGTCCTTGAACACACGCGTCGAGCGTTCCCAGTCACCGGCGATCACCGGCGAAAGCGGAAAGCCACTCTCGGCATAGTGAATCGCCGGCTCGAGCACGCGCGCGAGCGGCAGCTTGCCGAACTTCGCGTGCAGCTCGGCCCAGCCGTCGACGCATCCGGGCACGCTCCACGCATAGGGTGAGTAGAGCGGAATCGTCCCGTCTTTTTCGGGCGGGATCTGTGCCGCCTCGAGTCCGAACGGCGAGCGACCGCACGCATTGAGACCGTGGAGCTTGCGGGTCCTGGGATCCCATACGATCGCGAACAGATCGCCACCCATCCCGTTCGCGGTCGGCTCCATCAAGCCGAGGCAGGCATTCACGGCGATCGCGGCGTCGACCGCGCTGCCGCCGGCCTTGAGCACTTCGAGCCCCGCCTGCGCCGCCAGCGGCTGCGCCGCACACACCATGCCGTGAGGCGCCCACACCATGGAACGCGAAGCCTGTCCGCGCGCGGCCGAGCTGTCCTGTACGCTCATCGCGAGACCAGCCAGCGCGACGACGAATGCAAATGCGGCGAGCGATCGAAGCATGGCGGGATCTCCAGTCGGGGTCGGCGAGGCATGGCGGCGCAGCGTAGCCGCTCGACCGCGCGCTTCGCCACCTGTGCGTTGCGCCGATCGCCGCGGTCGGCGGAGTTGTCGCGTTCGTGACGCTCCCCTAGACTCGCCGGCGCTCACCACCTCATCTCTGCACGCGCGCGATCCTCTGCGCGGTGCGTCCGGGACGCTCCACGACGAGCGACCCTCAGCCTCGGGAGTCATCGCATGGCGCGCTTCACCGGCGTCGATTTCTACGACATCGATTCGCTGCTCAACGACGACGAGCGCGCGATTCGCAATCACGTTCGCGACTGGGTCGAGGACCGCTACCTGCCGCTGGTCGAGGACGCCTACGAGAACGCCTACTTTCCGGCCGAAGTCATTCCCGAAGTCGCCGAGATGGGACTGCTCGGGGCCTCGCTCCCCGAAAAGTACGGTTGCGCGGGAGTGTCCGCGACCGCCTACGGCCTCGCCATGCAGGAACTCGAGCGCGGTGATTCGGGCCTGCGCTCGTTCGCGTCGGTGCAAGGCTCGCTCGCGATGTATCCGATCTACGCCTACGGCACCGAGGAGCAGCGCATGAAGTGGCTGCCCAGGATGGCGAAGGGCGAGGTGATCGGCTGCTTCGGCCTGACCGAACCCGACTTCGGGTCCGACCCCGGCGGCATGATCACGCGCGCGAAGAAGGTCGACGGCGGCTACGTGCTCAACGGCGCCAAGATGTGGATCACGAACGGCACCGTCTCGCAGCTCGCGATTGTGTGGGCGAAGCTCAAGAACGAGGCGAGCGGCAAGGACGTGATTCGCGGTTTCATCGTCGAGACGAATTCGAAGGGCTTCTCCGCCCCTGAGCAGAAGCGCAAACACTCGCTGCGCGCCTCGGTGACGAGCGAGCTGATCCTTCAGGACGTGTTCGTCCCCGAGGAAGGACTGCTGCCGAATGTCGAGGGCCTGAAGGGCCCGCTCGGCTGCCTCTCGCAGGCGCGCTTCGGCATCGCGTTCGGAGTGGTGGGTGCCGCGATGGCGTGCTTCCATTCGGCGGCCGAGTATTCGAAGGTCCGTGTGATGTTCGGCAAGCCGATCGGTGGTTACCAGCTTGTGCAGTCGGAACTGGCCGACATGGTGACCGAGATCACCAAGGCGCAGTTGCTGTGTATCCAGCTCGGCCGGCTCAAGGAGCGCGGAAAGGCGGAACCGCATCAGGTTTCGCTCGCCAAGCGCAACAACTGCGAGATCGCGCTCGACATCGCGCGGCGCGCGCGCGACATCCTGGGTGCGAACGGCATCACGGCCGAGTACCCGGTGATGCGCCACATGTGCAACCTCGAGTCGGTCAAGACTTACGAGGGCACGCACAACATCCACACGCTGGTGCTCGGGGAAGCGGTCACGGGCCTCGCCGCGTATCGGTAGGGTCCCTCCCCGGCGCCCCAGTCCCGACCCATCGGGGGGCGGGCGCGGTCGACGCGACGAGTGAAGGCTGGCGGACGGGTGGTCGATAACCCCGGCAGTCCTTCTCCGACCCGGAAGCACCGACGATGACCCGACGCCGTTTCGACCATGGAGGGTGGAGCGCTGCGATCGCCGTGCTGGCGATCG
The DNA here is from genome assembly GCA_013140805.1 of Candidatus Eisenbacteria bacterium. NCBI lineage: Bacteria > Candidatus Eiseniibacteriota > Candidatus Eiseniibacteriota bacterium. The sequence continues at coordinate 25,251 of JABFRW010000013.1, read as the reverse complement.
CATGGTCGAGCGTGCCCGCGCATGCCGCGGTGCTTTCGGGCTTCGTGCACACGCCGAACGACGGTGGTTCCGCCCGGTCGACGGCGAATGCCTACGCGGGTCGTGCGAACTCGCTGCCGGGCCGCCACGAAACGCGGGTCGGAGCGGTGACCGACGCCGTCATCTACTTCGAGGAGACACCCGCCGGCACGCTTCCCGAGAACTCCGATCGAGGTCGCACCCTGGCGCAGCGCGATCAGGCATTCGTGCCGCGGGTGCTCGCGATCCCGGTCGGCGCCGCGGTCGACTTTCCGAACATGGACCCGATCTTCCACAACGTCTTCAGCGTCTCGCCGGCCTGCCACTTCGATCTCGGCAAGTACCCCAAGGGCCGCTCGCGGCAAGTGACGTTTCGCAAGGCCGGAGTCGTGAACGTGTATTGCGACATCCACAGCTCGATGGCGGCGTGGATCGTGGTGGTCGCGCATCCCTGGTTCACGCGGCCGGCTGCCGATGGCTCATTCGCGCTGCCCGACGTGCCACCCGGAAGCTATCGGGTGGTCGCGTGGCATCCCGATCTCCCGACCGTGACCCGCGAAGTGACGATTCCCGCGGGTGGGGCCACGGTCGAGTTGAGGTTCTGATCATGAAGCTGCGCGTCCGCTGGAAGATCCTGCTCGCGACCACCGCGCCGCTGGTGGCGCTGGCGGTCGGCGGGCTGATCGTGGTGGATCGCAACATCGCCCGGCGAGTGCACGAGAGCCTGCGTGACGATCTGCGTCGCGCGGCAGCGGTGTTCGAGACCCTGCTCTCGGCGCGCAGCGACCGGCTCGCGGTCACGGCGCGCGTGATCGTCGCCGATCCGCGCTTCTTCTCGACGCTCACGCTGCCCGGCACGGCCGCGGACCCTCAGCTGCGCGCGACCGTCAGCGGCGTGGCGAGCGAGTTCGGAACCATCACCGGCCCCGACCTGTTCGAAGTCTTCAACGCCGAGGGCGAGCTGCTCGCTTCCGTCGGCCCCGACTTCTCGAGCCGCAGCGGACGCTCCGAACACGTTCGCAGCGCGCTTGAGGGGCGTGCGGTGACCGGAGTGCTGATCGATCCGCAGGCGCACTACCAGGTCGCCGTCACTCCGGTGTACGTCGGTGGTCGGGTCGTGGGGTCGCTGCTGCTCGGCGACCGTATCGGGCGCGAGCTGGCCGAGGAGTTGCGCTCGCTGACCCGCAGTGAGGTGAGCTTCTTCTCGGGCTCGCTGTCGACCGGGAGCACGCTCGAGAATGCCGAGGAACGCCAGCTCGTTCTGTCCTCGCTGCAGGCCGAGTCGGTCGGCGGAGGGGCCCAGTCGCGCAGCGGCACCGTGACCGAGGTACGCGCCGGCCGGCATGTGTTCCTGACCCTGGCGCGCGAACTGCCCGACGCGGTACCCGGCAGTGGCCAGCTCTACGTACTGCAACGTGCGCTCGATACCGAGACGACCTGGCTGCGCGAAATGCAGACGCACCTGGTCGAACTCGGACTGCTGGCGATCCTGCTGTCGCTGATCGCCGGCTACTTCATCGCGGAGCGCATCACGGCTCCACTGCTGCGGCTGGTGCGTGGCGCCGAGGAGATGGAGCGCGGTAACTACGACTTTCCGCTCGCGGGGAGCGACAGCGACGAGGTGGGCTACCTGACGGCGCGCTTCGTCGAGATGCGGCAGCGCCTGCGCAGCTACGTGCGCAGCCTCGAATCCGTGGCGCGACTCAAGACCGAGTTCATCAGCGTGGCCTCGCACGAGCTTCGCACCCCGATCAGCGTGGTCAACGCCTATCAGGAGCTGCTCGCCACCGGCCAGCTCGGCCCTGTCACCTCGCAACAGCAGACCGCCGTCGACGCGATCGGCCGCGCGGTCAAGACGCTCACCCGCACGGCCGAAAATGCGACTCGCATGGCGCAGATCGAGAGCGCGCGCCTGGAACTCGAATACGCCGACGAGGACGCGATCGCGCTGCTCGAGCGCGCCGCCTCCGAGGTGCGAGCGACGGCGCCGGACCGCCGCGTCAGCATCGAGATCCAACCGCTCGGCGATCCGGGACGCATCCAGGTCGATGGTGCGCGGTTCGCGCACGCGATCTCACAGTTGATTTCGAACGGCGTGCGCTTCACCCCCGATGGCGGCAGCGTGACGCTCACGGCGCGGCGCGAAGCCGAGTGGCTCGAGCTCGAGGTCCGCGACACCGGCAATGGCATGAGCGAGGAGCGCATCGCGCAGCTCGCCGACCGATCGGTGGTGGTCCACGACGCCTCGCACCATCACTCGTCGGGCGCGCTCGAGTTCAATTCCGCCGGACTCGGACTGGGCCTCGCGATCGCACGCGGCATCGTCGAACACCATCGCGGGACGCTGACGCTGGCGAGTCGACTCGGCCACGGAACCGTCGTGACGCTTCGCATCCCGGTCGCCCTGATGCAATTGAAGGAGGCGGCATGACGCTCCGGGCTCCGAACCACCGGGTGCTCGCGGCGACCGCCGTCGTGGCGTGTGCGATCAGCCTGACGTCGGCGGCCACCGCTCACTCCGCCGAGATCCATGTTCACGGTCTCGCCGATTTCGCATATGCCGCAGGTGGCGAGGCGATCCGCGACAACTGGCTCAATCAGAGCGACTCGTCATTCGACCCTTACCGGGTCCGCCTGTTCTTTGACGGCGATGCGGGGAGCGGCGTCGAGGTGTTCCTGCAGCTGATGTTCGCCGAGGTGAACAATCCGCGCGTGTATGGCGCCTACGCGCGCTGGACACCCAAGCCCGAGCTGGATCTCCACCTGATGGCCGGAGTCGTGCCGTGGACGATCGGCACCTTCGCGCCGCGCACCTACTCGGACGAGAACCCGCTGATGGGCACGCCGTTGATGTACTTCTACCACTCGTCGCTGCGCTCGGATGCGGTGCCGGCCACGCGTGATGCGCTGCTCGCGGCGCGTGGCACCGGGCAGGTGGGCCCCAACTACGGTACCGGCGTAGGCTCCAAGGGCATGCCGTTTGTCTACGACCGCTGCTGGGACTACGGGGTCGTCGTCCAGGGCAGCCGCCGCCCGTTCGAGTATTCGATCGGAGTGCAGCAGGGCACTCCTTCCACGCAGTCGCTCGACACCGACACGAACGACGGCAAGAGCGTGGTCGGGCGTCTCGGGCTCGCCCCGATTCCGGAACTGCGAGTCGGAGTGTCGGGCGCCTACGGTTCGTATCTCGCCAATGCGATCGAGCCGTCGCTCGCTCCCGGCACCGACGTCGACGACTTCAATCAGGTACTGACCATGGCGGATCTCGAGTTCATGTCGGGCCCGCTCGAACTGAGGGCCGAGGGATTCCAGAATCGTTTCGAGACCCCGACGATCGGGAACCTCGATGCGACCGGCGGCTACGGCGAGGCCCGAATCACGGTGCGTGCCGGGCTCCACGCGGCGGTTCGCTACGACGTGCTGCGCTTCGACGAGATCCAGGGCAGCTCCGGCCCCGCGCTCCCGTGGGACTGCGACCGCGAACGCCTCGAGGTCGGGCTCGGCTGGCGCCCGGCGGTTCAGCTGATGCTCAAGGGCGTCTATCAGCGCAACACCTGGAGCACCGTGAACGGTGATCGCGACAACGACCTGATCGGAACGCAGCTCTCGATTCGATTCTGATCGCGGGAGGCGACTGGCGAAAGCGCGTCCGATTCTCCATTCTCGCGCGCCATGGACCCGCTCCCCAAGGCGCCGCCTGACGCCGAACGCCATGCGCGCGCTCGCGCGCTCGATCCCGCGACTCTGCCCGCCGATCCGCTCGCTGCGTTTCGTTCGTGGTTCGAGGATGCAGGCCGCGTCACGCCCGAGGATCCGAATGCGATGGCGCTCGCGACCGCGGATGCGAGCGGTCGCCCCTCGGTCCGCATGGTGCTCATGAAGGCGTTCGATGCGAGCGGCTTTCAGTTCTTCAGCAACTACGAAAGCCGCAAGGCGGACGAGCTGGCGACCAATCCATGCGCGGCGCTGCTGTTTCACTGGCCACCCATGCATCGTCAGGTTCGGATCGAAGGTGCGGTCGAGCGCACCGATGCCGCGACCTCGCGTGCCTACTTCCTATCGCGGCCGGTCGGCAGCCGGTTGTCCGCGATCGCTTCGCCCCAGAGTCGCGTGATCGCCGATCGCGCCTCGCTCGAGCAGCGATTGCGCGAACTCGTGGCCGACCCGGCGCACCCCGAGCGCGAATGCCCGGCGCACTGGGGCGGCTATCGCCTGGTGCCCGACACATTCGAGTTCTGGCAGGCCGGGAACCATCGGCTGCACGACCGCGTGCGCTATCGGCGCGAAGCGGGCGGCTGGATGCGCGAGCGGCTGGCGCCGTGAGCCCGCGATGAGCCCTAAGTCGAGCGGCCCCGAGCCGCTTTCCAGCACACTTTTGCGCCAGCTGTGGCTGGTGCCGGTGTCCGCGATTCCATTCGCGCTGTTCTTCGGCACCGTCTACGGCAGCAGCTGGAGCGGCTACGTGCGCTCCTACCAGGCCTCGCTGGTGTTCTCGGCGGTGATCGCGGTCGCCGTGATGGCCTCCGAACGCGCGCTGGTTCCGCAGCTCCAGCGGCGTTTCGGCGGTGCCAGAGGACTTCCGCTGTGGGCCGGCATCGCCGTGCGGCTCGGCACCTCGATCGGGGCCGCGATGATCGGCGCCATGATCGTCAACTCGACGGTGATGCCGGGGCTGATGGGCAGCATGCGTGGCCTGCTGGTGATCGCGATGTACTCGATCCTGTTCAGCGTGCTGGTGATCGGCGCCGTCTATGCCTGGGTGTTCTATCACCAGTCACTCGACAAGGCGCGTTCCGAGCAGGAGCTCGAGATGGCGCGCCGGATTCAGCGCTCGTTCCTGATCAGCCAGTTCCCCGACAGCCCGCGCTTCGAGATTCACGCCTACAACCGCAGCTCGCGCGAGGTGAGCGGCGATTTCTACGACGTGGTGCCGTCGGGCGCGACGGGATTGCTGCTCGCGGTCGCCGATGTCGCGGGCAAGGGCGTACCCGCGGCACTTCTGACCTCCATGCTTCAGGCCTCGGTGCGCACCCAGGCGGCGGGTGCGGCGCCGGTGTCGGAGATCCTCGAGATCGTGAACGGCGTCGCGCATCGAAGCACCAGCGTGCATCAGTTCGCGACCTTCTTCCTCGCGCGCCTCGACGAGCAGAAACTCACGCTCGAGTACTGCAACGCCGGCCACAATCCGCCGCTGCTGTGGCGCTCGAACGGTGAGTGCCGAACGCTCGACTGCGGCGGCACCGTGGTCGGCATCCTCCCCGAGGTGCGTTACGCGCAGGAGACGCTCGCGCTGGGCCCCGGCGATCGGCTGCTCATCTACTCGGACGGCCTCACCGAGGCCGAGGCGCCGGACGGTGAACAGTATGGCGAGGAGCGGCTGACGGCCTTCCTGGGTGCGTTGCCGTCCGCGCTGAGTGCTCGCGAACTACTCGAGCGGGTGTTGAAGGACCTCGATCGCCACCTCGCCGACCGCGAAGCCGGCGATGACGTGACGCTGCTGACGCTGCGGGTGCTGGACCCCGATCCGCGCGGTTAGTCGCCCGGCGCAACCGTTCATCGGCCGGCGCCGACCTTTCATCCGGTCGGGCCTTCTGCTGCGACCACGCCCCACCGATGATCCCTCCATGAAACTCCGCACGTCGACTCTCGGAACCCGCCCGCCCACGCGCCACCGCGGCCGGGCGCTGGTGCGCATCGTGTGGCAACAACCACTCTGGGCCCTGCCGTTCGCGATATTCTTCGGGATCCTGTTCGGGAACAACGGACGGTCCTACCTCCGCTCGTATCAGATCGCCCTGGTGTTCGCGTACTCGATCGGCCTCGGGCTGTGGGCGCTCGAAACCTGGGTCATGCCGCACCTGAGCCCCGCGCGCTACCAGGGCGGACGCACGCCGCTGTGGATTCAAGCCGGTCTCTACGGGGGCACCGCCGTCGCATCCGCACTGCTGGCCGCCGTGATCGTCAACGCCAGCGTGCTGCCCGGCTTTCTGGAGACGCCGCGCGACCTGCTCATCAGTCTGATGTACTCGCTCACCTTCACCACGCTGTTCACGGGGATCATCTACGCACGCATCTTCTACGCACAGGCGATCGCGCGTGCCGAGGCGGTCCAGCGCATGCGCGCCGATCTCGCGTCGGCCGAGTTGCGCGCACTGCGGGCTCAGGTCCACCCGCACTTCCTGTTCAACACGCTCAATACCATTGCCGCGCTGGTTCGCAGCGATCCGGAGGCGGCCGAGGACACCACCACGCGGCTCGCCGACCTGTTTCGCTACACGCTGCGCGCCTCCGAGCGCGAGGCCTCGTCGCTCGCCGACGAGCTGTCGTTCGTGCGCAACTACCTCGAGATCGAACGCGCCCGCTTCGGCGAACGCCTGCGCGTCGTCGAGCAAGTGGATCCGGCGCTGCTCGAGACCACGCTGCCGTCACTGCTGTTACAGCCGCTGGTCGAGAACGCGGTCCGCCACGGCGTCGCCCAGCTCGCCGACGGCGGCACGGTGACGATCACCGCGCGACTTGACGGCGAATGCATGCGCATCACCATCGCCGACGACGGCCCCGGCATACGCCCGGGAGCGGCCCCGCTCGGCGAAGGCTTCGGGCTCCACTCGGTGCGCGAACGCATGCTGACCGCGGGGCCGCCGCACGCGATCGAAATCGAATCCGCACCCGATCGCGGCACGCGCATCCACCTGACGCTGCCGATCGCATCGGCACCTGCCGTTCACCCGCAACCGAAAGGCTGACCCATGTCGACTCGTCACGTTTCAATCGTCACTGCGGGTGCGCTTGCGCTGCTCGCCCTCCTGAGCCCTGTGACTCCCGCGAGGGCCGCGAGCGCGGACTCGCTGGCGACGCTACGCGGCCGCCTTCAGGCCGCGGTCAATGCGGCACGTACCGATCAGGTCCTCGCGGTGAGGCAGGACTTTCAATCGCTGGCGGCCGCGACCCCCGAAGACGCGCGGCTCTCGTACTGGAGCGCGCTCTCGGCATGGCGCGCGATCGGCTTCATGCGAGACGACAAGCAACGCCGGGTCTCGGAGGACTTGCTCGAGTCCGCGCTCGTCGAGGTCGATCGTGCGATCGAGAAAGAACCCGGCTTCGCCGAGAACCATGCGCTCAAGTCCGCATTGCTCGGCTTCAAGATCCAGTTCGGCGGCATGGCGCTCGGCATGACGCTGGGACCCGAGATGGCGCGGCTCGAGGAGCGCGCCGAGACGCTTGCGCCCGCCAATCCACGCGTGCTGCTGCTGCGCGGCATGATGACGCTCCATCGGCCGGCGTTCATCGGCGGCGGCGCCAAGAAGGCACTGCCGATCCTGGAGCAGGCGATCGCGGCGTTCGAAGCCGCGTCGGCGACCGACGCGCGCACCGCCGACTGGGGACGTGACGACGCACACGTCTGGGCCGGCAACGCGGCGCGCAAGCTCGACGATCCGGCGCGGGCGATCGCCTTCTACGAGCGCGCGCTGGTCGTCAACCCCGAGATGGGCTGGGCGCGCAAGCTGCTCGACGAAACGCGCAAGTCGAGCACGGCGAAGGGCTCGGCGGGCGGCAAGCGCGGAGGTCGGACGTCGTGAGCCCGCACGCCTTGGACTTGTCGCGGCGGCTATTGCTGGTCGCGTGCCTGTTCATCGCTCCCGGTGTCGCGAGTGCGGCGACCCTGCGCGGCCGCGTGGTCGACCGCGCCGGACGCGCGATCGAATTCGCGAACGTCCAGGTTCCGGCACTCAAGCGCGGCGCGGTCACCGACACCGAGGGACGCTTCACGCTCGAGCTGCCTGATGGCCCGCAAGTGCTCGAGGTCTCGCAGATCGGTTACCAGCGCGTGCGCCTGAATGTCGCGGCGTCGGTCGGGACTGCCGATCTGAGAGTGGTTCTCGCCGAGGAGCCGGTGCCGGTCGCCGAGGTCACCGTCGCCGCCTCGTCGTTCGGCAAAGCCGGCAAGAGCGAAGGCGCGGTGCTGCGCCGCATCGACGTGTTGACCACACCGGGTGGTGCCGCGGACGTGTTCCAGGCCTTGCGCGCGTTGCCGGGCATCAACGCGCCCAACGAAGGCGCCGCGGTCTACGTGCGCGGCGGCGACCCCAGCGAGACGCTGATCCGCGTGGACTCCGGCGAGCTGGGTCACCCCTACCACTACGAGGGGGCCTCGGGCGGGCTGTTCTCGACCATCGACAGCTACATGATCAAGAGCGCGTTCTTCTCGAGCGGTGGATTCAGCTCGAAATACGGCGGGGCGCTGTCGGGCGTTCTCGACGTGGAGACCCAGGACCCGCTCGATCTGCGCACGGTCTCGCTGGGCGCCAATCTCGCGGGCATGAGCGCTTCGTCCTCGTGGGCCCTGGTGCCCGGCAAGCTGTCGTTGATCGGCAGCGTGAGTCGCTCCTTCCCGGAACTGCTGTTCCGGCTCTACGGCAGCGTCAGCGAGTACGAGGCCGCGCCCTCGAGCGCGAATCTGTTCTCCCGATTGCTGTGGCGCCCGAGCGCTGCGAGCCGGCTGTCACTCTCGTACCTCGATTCCGGAGACGACGTGGCACTCCATGCCGAGGCGCTCAACGCGCGCGAGCTCTACGTCGAGCACGCGCGCAATCACACCGTGGCGCTCAACGGCAGCGCGCTGATCGGCAAGCAGCTCGCGCTGCGTGGCCAGATGTCGGGGCAGTACTACCGCTCGCGCTGGAGCTTTGGAACACTCGGCGCCTCGACCACCGAACGCAACGGGCAGGCGAACCTCGACGCCGTGTGGTCGGCGAGTCCCCGACACGAAGTCTCGTTCGGCGCCAATCTGCGCCGGCCCGCGACCGAGATCCGCGGTTCGTTCGCGGCCGACAGCACCGACATCGTCAGCGGCGCTCCTTCGCGGCAGCACGACACCGACGTCACGCTCATGAATCCCGGCCTCTACCTCGAAGACAAGGTGCGGGTATGGGGCCCGGTCTACGCCACGCTCGGCGGTCGTTTCGACTATGCCTCGGAGCCCGGCGTATGGACCGCGGATCCGCGCGGTGCTGTCGCGTGGCGCATCGACGACCACCAGACCGCGCGCGTGGCGGCGGGCCGCTACCACCAGCTCGCCGATCCACGCACGCTCGATCCGGTGTACGGCAATCCCGACCTCGAGCCACTGCGCGCCGACCACGTGATCGCCGGCTACGAGTGGAAGTCAGAGTTCGGCAATCTGCGCGTCGAGGGTTATCGCAAGGACTATCGCGGGCTCCTGACGACGGATTCCACCCGCTTCTTCGCGAACGACGGCCACGGGTTTGCACGCGGCGTCGACGTGTTCCTCCAGGGCACCTATCGCTGGCTGTCCGGCTGGGTCTCGTACGGCTATCTCGACAGCCGCCGCCGCGAGGGCGATGCAGGTGAACGAGTGCCGTCGCCCTACGGAGTCGCCCACTCGATCACACTGGTCGGCCAGTATCACCTCAACTCCGCGACCACGCTCGGGTTCCGATACAGCGCCTCGAGCGGGCGGCCCTACACGCCGGTAGTCGGACGGTTCTACGACCCGGGCCGCGAGGTGTGGCACCCGGTCGAGGGGGCGCGCCAATCCGCGAACATGCCCGACTATCACCGGCTCGACGTTCGCTACTCGCGACTGTTCTCGATGCCGGCCTGGGCGGCGCTGCCGCAGAGCGGGCCGTGCGTGGTGTACGTCGAGGGGTTGAACGTGCTCGCAATCGACAACACCCTCGAGTACGTGTACAACAGCGACTATTCGCGACGCTATGAGCGCGATTCGTACTTCAGCCGCCGGCTGCTGGTGGCCGGCTTCTCGCTGACCTGGTAGCCGCACGCCATGGCGGTGTTTCGGACTCTGGGGTGCTCGCTTCCATGCCTCGAATCCTGCGCGTCCTGATCGTCGACGACGAAGCCCCTGCGCGCGCCCGCGCGCGGCGGCTGCTCGAGGCGCTGCCCGACCTCGAAATCGTGGGCGAGGCCGGCTCGGCCGCGGAAGCGCGCGAACGCATCGCCGCACTCACCCCGGACCTGCTGCTGCTCGACATCCAGATGCCGGGCGAGGACGGCTTCGAGCTTCTGCGCACACTGGCCGAGCGGCCGGCGGTGATCTTCGCAACCGCGTTCGACCACTACGCGGTGCAGGCATTCGAAGAGCGCGCGATCGACTATCTGCTCAAGCCGTTTCGTGCCGAGCGGCTCGCCGAAGCGCTCGATCGCGTGCGCGCCGCACGGGCGGGTCCCGAGTCGCTCGACGCGCGCATGCGCGAGCTGCTCGACGCGCTGGCCGCGGAGCGTTCGCACACGCGCACCTCGGCGACGCCAACGACGACCGCCGCGACCTCCGAGCTGGCGCCGCTCGAGCGACTGACCGTCCGGGTCGGCGTGCGCCAGCGCATCCTGCGAGCCGAGGAGATTCTGTGGTTCGGCGCCGAGGACAAGCTGGTGTTCGTGGCGATCGAGGGCGATCGATTCTGGATCAACTTCACGCTCGACCAGCTCGAAGCCCGCCTCGATGCGCGCCGCTTCCTGCGCGTTCACCGCGGCGCGATCGTCAACCTGGATCACGCGCTCGAGCTGCGCCCGGCGTTCGCGGGTACCTGGCGCCTGACGCTCCGGGATACCGCCCGCACCGAGGTTCCGGTGAGTCGCACCCGCGCCCGTCCGCTGCGCGAGCGCCTCGGCGCCCGCTAGGAGCACCCGCCCCGCCGGTCGGGGCGCGCTTGACCGGCCCGGCGGCGCGGGTTACAAGCCTCGTCGTCGACTCGAGCCCTCACTGCTCCACTCCATGAGGACCCTGCCATGGCTGCGACCGCGCCCCTGAAACACTCGCCCCAGTTCTCGCAGCGTCGCACCCAGAACTGGCTCGCGCTCGGCTTCACTTACGCCGCGATGTACATGGCGCGCTACAACTTTCCGCTCGCCAACAAGGCGCTGTCGGACGCCTATGGATTCTCGAAGACGCAGGTCGGCACGATCATCACGATCAGCACGCTGATCTACGGCCTCTCCGCGATCTTCAACGGGCCGATCGCGGACCGGCTGGGTGGGCGCAAGGCGATGCTGATCGGCGCCGGCGGTGCGTTCTTCTTCAATCTGGTGTTCGGCTTCGGCGCCTATCTCGGCGTGGTCGGCACCCCCGCCGTGATGCTCGCCTACTTCTCGGCGGTGTGGGCGCTCAACATGTACTTCCAGAGTTACAGCGCGCTGGCTCTCATCAAGGTGAACTCGGGCTGGTTCCACGTCAGCGAGCGCGGCGTGTTCTCGGCGATCTTCGGCTCGATGATCCAGAGCGGCCGCTTCCTGGTGTTCCTGTTGCTCGGCTTGCCGATGATCGCGCTGCTGCCCTGGCAGTGGAAGTTCTTCATTCCGTCGGTGGTGGTCGCGGTCATGTGGTTCGTCACCTGGCGCGTGGTGCAGGATTCGCCCAAAGACGCGGGGCTCGGGGAGTTCGATCCCGAGGATGCGAGCAGCGGCGACACCGAGGCGATTACATTCAGCTATGTCGCGCGCAAGGTGTTCACCAATCCGATCGCGATCACGATCGCGATCGCGGAGTTCTGCACCGGACTGGTGCGCAAGGGCTTCGAGGAGTGGTTCCCGCGCTACATGCAGGAAGTGCAGCACCTCGAGCTTTCGAATCCGATTTTCCAGCGCAACGCGCTGGCGATCGTCGGCGCCGGCATCGCGGGCGCGTTCATCGCGGGCTACGCCTCCGACAAGGTGTTCGGCCATCGCCGCGCGCCGGTCGCGTTCATCGGCTACGCGATCCAGGTGGTGTGCCTGTTCGTGGTGTGGAAAGCACCCGGCGTCAACGCGGTGGTGATCGCCTTCATGCTCAACTCACTGGCGATCTCGATGGTGCACTCGATGCTCTCCGGCACCGCCTCGATGGACTTCGGCGGCAAGCGCGCCGCCGCCACCGCCGCCGGATTGTTCGACGGCATGCAGTACGTGGGTGGCTCGGTGATGGGTGTCGGGATGGGCTGGCTGCTCGACCACTACGGCTGGAGCGTGTGGGGACCGAGCATGATGGGCTTCTCGGCGATCGGCGGCATCCTGATGCTCACGCTGTGGAACGCGCGGCCACGCAAGAGCGGCGGTCACTAGGTAACACCGGGCGCGGCGCGAGGCCGCGCACGGTCAACGGGTGAGCACCAGCCGGGTGCTCGATTCGCTCCCGTTCGCGAGCTTGAGCCGCGCGAAGTAGAGCCCCGACGGCAGGCTCCGTCCGTCGCGATCACGGCCGTCCCACGCCACCGCGGCGAGGCCGGCGGGCCACTCGCCGTCGCGCGGACGCGCGACTTCGCGACCTCGCAGATCGAAGATGCGAAGGCTGCCGCGCGTCGGACTCGCGACTTCGAATCGCAGCACCACGCGATCGGCGAACGGGTTGGGCCGGCTCGAACGCCACGCGACCTGACCCGGCGCGACCCCGGGTGCACCTCCGAGGTCCCAGCGTGCGATCCGCTTCGAGCTCTTGCCGCCCGCGATCATGAAGTAGCCACCGACGAACAGATCGCCGTCGTATTCGGCCAGCGTGGAAACCTGCGGCGACACGTAGTAGTCGTCGGGGAGGATGCCGGTGCCGAGACCGCGCCAGGACTGACCGTCGAATCGAGCGATCTGATCGGTCGCCTGACCGTCGATGAACCACATTCCTGTCGCGTAGAGCGCACCGTCACTCCACCGCAGATCCGAAACCGAGGGGCTCGGGGCTCCCGGAACCGCATGCCACTCCTGGCCGTCCCACCTCGCGATGCCGGGGGAATCGAGACCGCCGGCGTGAAGGAACATTCCCGCGGCGTAGAGATCGTTCCCGTGTACTTCGAGCGCCAGCACCGTGCCGTCGAGGCCGGCTCCGAGCGGCGACCACGCGCTGCCGTTCCAGCTCGCGATGTTCGCGAGCGGAGCGCCGTCGAAGTCGCCGAAGTCACCGGCCGCGATCACCCGATCGCCGTAACTCGCGAGCGCTCGGATCTCGGGTGCCGGTCCGATGCTGATGCGAGCGTTCATCGGAGTCCACGATTGCCCATTCCATTTCGCGACCCCGCTGGCCAGGAGATGATTCACGTTGCCAAAGTCGCCGCCCACGATCAGGTCGCTCCCGTGCTCGAGCAGTGCGAACACGCGTCGGTCCGGACCGTTCGCGATCGGGAGCCACGCCTCGCCATCCCAGCGGGTGACGGCCCCGGTCCACGGTGGATTGGTGTAGAGGCCCATGAGCCCCCCCGCGATCAGCTCGCCGCGATAGATGCCCAGCACCTCCGTCGCACCGTTGATCTCGACGGTTCCGAGCGGACTCCATCGGGTGCCGTCCCACTGCAGCGCCAGTGGACGATGGAGGTCCTCGAGGAGCGGTCCGCCGGTCATGAGCGCTCCGGCGGCAACCAGCCGCCCGTCAAACGCGAGCAGCGCGCGAACATTCGACGTGCCGGTGAGCCCGCTCGCGCCAGACCGTGGGGCGGGACGCAGTTCCGACCAGTGGGCGCCATCCCACTGCGCGCTGAATCGAACTGGGGTTCCCTGACCGTCGACGGTAAAGCTGCCGCCGACGCTCAGTCTGCCATTCATCGACGCAAGCGTCGCCGCGCTCCCGTAAAGTCCCGGGCCGTAGCTCACGAACTGCGAGCCGTTCCACAACAACACCGATTGCGAGAGCCCGCCAGCAATCGCGATCCCGCCCGCATCCGGCACGATCGCGAAGATCAGAGCACCGAACTCGGGCACCAGGCCGTGCCACTGCGCGGCGGTCCGGTACGCGAGGCCATCGCACGCCACCCCATCGACGGACTTGAACAGCCCTCCCACCCAGGTGTCGGAGCCGAGCTTCGCCACCGTGGTCGCGAGCGGCGCGAAGCGGTCGCCATCGGCACGGCCGAGCGTGTCCCACCCCACAGTGTTCCAGCGCATCAGGATCGGCACGTCGAACTCTGCGGATGCCCCCAACTGTCCTGCCACCAGCAGGGTCGCGCCGTCACTCTCGAAGTCCCAGACGAAGCCTTCGGGAGCACCGGCGATCGTCTCCCAGCCGGCACCGGCATTGCGAATCAGATTCGCGCGGGTGCCGTTCTGGAGTTCGAAGACGCCGCCGGCGTACACGGCGCCGTTCCACCCGAACAGTGTCGATACATAAGCGCCGGCGAGGTTCTCGGACCGATCGGTCCACGCCGCGCCGTTCCATCTGGCAATCAGGATCCCGCCGGTGGTGTCGTCAGCGGCCCCGACGTACAGATCGTCACCGACTGTCGCGAGTGCGCCGGGATACGGAATCGCGCCGACACCGAATCTCGACCAGGTCGTGCCGTCCCAAAATGCCAACCCATTGCAGCGAACGCCACCCGCGATTCGAAAGTACCCGCTCGCCGCGAGCCCCCCACGGTAACTCGCGAGATCGCGAATCGGCCCGTCGAGGTCGACGTCGGCGAATTCTCCGGACCAGCGCACGTCGTCGGTCGGGCTGCCGGGGATGTAGAGAGGCTCGCCCAGCCCGGCGCGAGGCGGCGCTGCTTCCGGTGAGGAAGCGAGTCCGTCCGCGCGCGAGCGCAAACTCGCGCGACTCACGACCTCCGCGCGGTGTCGTTGCAAACGCTCGACCGCGAGCCGAAACGCGGGCGAGGTCTCATGGGCCGCGGCGGCTCGCGGCCGCGCCACGGCGCGTGGTGGCGACACGGCAGCGACGATCGCGAGGTGAACCATCAAGATCGCCGAAATCATCGCGCGACTCGCAGCGCGACCCACTCGAAGCGGGTGCCACATCACGATCGATCCGTCCTGACGGGGGACACCGGTTGACTCGAGCATCGAACCGCCGCGCCCAGCGAAGCGTGGCTCGAAGCGTAGCCCCCACCCGCGATCGGGTCCAGCGTCGACTCGAGACGATTCGCCGCGTGGAACCCCCGGGAACCCCGCTACTTGAGCCCCACCGCGACGATCGTCAGGTCGTCCTCGGGCGGGCGGCCGGCCTGGAACTCACGCAGCGCCTCGCGCAGGTGCGTCACGACTTGTGGCGCGCGCTCGATCGGGAGCTTCGCGAACGAGCGCTCGATCCCCTCGAAGTCGTACCACTCTTCGGTCTCCGAGCGTCGTGCTTCCATGAGTCCGTCGGTGAACGCCATCAGAACGTCGCCGGCCTGCACCTCGAGGATCTTCTGCTCGAAGTGGATCATGTCGAACGCGGGATGCAGCACATCGCTCGAAACCACGAGCGGCTCCAGCTCCCCGCTGCGACGCTTGAGCAGCGGTGGCGGGTGGCCGGCGGTGCAGATGTACTCGATCAGCCCGGCCTGCGCATCGATGCGGGCGCAGAACGCGGTGAGGAAGCGATCGTCGGGGAACAGCTTCACCGCCTCGAAGACGCGTTGCATGGCGGTGGCCGGCGCATAGCGATCGGGGGCCGCGGCGTGGAACGCCTGCTTCACCATGCCGGTCAGCATCGCCGCCGCGGCTCCCTTACCCGCGACGTCGCTGACCAGCAGTGCGAGCACGCTGCCGCCCAGTTCGGCGTAGTCGAAGAAGTCACCGCCCAGCTCGAGTGACGGCTCGTACAGCGCGGCGAGTTCATAGCGATCGCGCTCGAGTGTGGCCGCCGGCAGCATGCTGGCCTGAAAGCGGCGCGCCGCTTCGAGCTCGGCGGCGAGCCGCGAGGCGTGCGCCGCGCGCTCTCGGTTGAGGCGCCGGATCTCGAGGCACCGTGCCACCAGCGCGAGCAGCACGTCGCGGTGAAACGGTTTCTGAATGAAGTAGAACGCGCGTTCGCGCACCGCGCGGGCGAGCCGTGCGTCGATGTCGGAGGCGCTGCCCGTCATCAGGATCACATCGAGATCGGGGTCGGCGGTCTTGAGCTCTCCCATCAACGTGAAACCGTCCATGCCCGGCATGCGAATGTCGAGAATCGCCAGATCGAAGCGCTCGCGCTCGCACGCGGCCAGAGCACCCGCGGCACCCGCCACCGCCTCGAGGTCGTTCGACGCCTCGAGCACGCGCTCGACGGCGCGGCGGTGCGCGGCGTCGTCATCAACGACCAGAATGCGGGGGCGCGCCACGCCTAGGCCTCGACCGCGGCGCTGGCGGGTGCCAGCCGAACGATCACGCGCGTGCCCTTGCCCACTTCGCTCTCGATCGAGAGCTCCCCCCCGACGCCCGACACGATCGAACGGCAGGTCGGAAGTCCGAGCCCGGTGCCGTTCTCCTTCGTGGTCACGAACGGCTGATCGACCTCGGCGAGCAGCTCCGCCGGAATCCCGCGACCGGTGTCGACCACGTCGAGCCGCACGCCGTCGGACTCGCGACGCGTCGCGATCGTCAGGCGACCGCCGCGCGGCATCGCCTCGAGCGCGTTGGTGGCGAGGTTCAGGACCAGCTGCTCCATCTCGCCGAGCGCACCGCGCACGTCGGGGATCGTCTCCTCGACCTCGAGCACCAGCACCACTCCCGCGCGCCTCAACGGCCCGTCGAGCAGATCGCAGGCATTTCGAATCGCGCGCCGAACGTCGCAGCTCCCGGTGTGGGTCGAGGCCCCGCGCGCCGAGCGAAGCATGCCGGTGAAGATCCGCTGACAGACCTCGAGCGAGCGCTCGATCTGTTCGAGATCGGTGCGCAGCGTCACCGGGTCGAGCCGGCCGTCATCGAGATCCGCGTGAATCTGCTGCACCAGCGGCACCACCGCGCCGAGCGCGTTGTTGACGTCGTGCGCCACGCCGCGCGCCAGGTGCGCGAACACCGCGCGCCGTTCGACATCCACCACCTTGCGCCGAATGCTCTCGGTGGCGCGGGCGCGTTGCAGGGCGACCGACATCGCGGGCACGAACCGCCTCACGATCTCGAGCTCGTGAGCACCGAACCAGCCGGGCCGCCGGGCGCCGAGTTGCAGCACGCCCACCCCGTCGGCACGCGAACCGAGCACTGCGATCAGCATGGCACCCATGGTCGGAGCATCGGCGGCCTCGGGGCCGTGCGGGATCGGATCGAGCAGGGTGGCGAGCGCCGCCGCGCCGTCGCTGGTCCATTCGCGCCACGCGCCGTCGAGCCGATCGACGCCATGAATCATGCCCTCCCCGAGCAGACGCTCCAGATCCGGCGACGGATTCGAAGTCGCGCCGATGCGCGGGCTCTTCATCTTCTTGCGCCACGCGATCTGTTCGGCCACCAGTTCGAGCCGGCGAGTGCTCGCGTCCATCACGTACAGCGATGCCGAGTGGTCGTAGCGGGTGAGCTGATGCAGACCGTCGAGCACCTGGTAGTAGAGGTCCTTGGGGTCGAGGTCGCGAAGGATCTTCGTGTCGATGCGCTCGCGCACCTCGGACAGCCGGTCGCGGTCGGCGCGCTGAAGCCGCGCGCTCAGCTCCGCCACCAGCCGCATCAGGTCGTGCCGCTGTTGAGTGCTGAAGGTGTCGTTGTCGCGCCGCACCGCGAGCAGGCCCCAGTCGCGGCCGCGCCGCTCGATCCGCGAGGTCATGAGTCCGAGCGGAGCGCGCACGTCGTCCTCCCCGAGCAGTCCGTCGAGCTGCGGCAGGTCCCAGTTCGCATCGAGCGGTTGAGAGACCCGCAGCCGGGTGCCGAAGTCCTCGCCGGTGCGGCTCACCACGCAGGTCGCATCGGCGCCGAGCAGCAGGTGCGCCGCGCGCACGAATGCGCGCACGATCTTGTCGGGATCGCCGGTGTCGCGCAGCAGCGCGCCGACCTGCACCAGCACCTGGAATACGTCGGGCTCGTGAGGTTCGGGGTTCACACGATCCTCCCGACGCCCGAGTAGACATTGAAGCGCGCGTCGCGCATGAAGCCGATCAGCGTGAGCCCGGCGGCTTCGGCCAGTTCGATCGCGAGCGAAGACGGCGCCCCGACCGCAGCCAGCACCGCCAGCCGCGCGCGCGCGGCCTTGAGCACGATCTCCGCACCGGCGCGCCCGCTCACCCACAGCAGCTCGCTACGATCCTCCGCATCGAGTCGCCACCCGATCACCTTGTCCACCGCGTTGTGGCGCCCCACGTCTTCACGCACCACGCGCGGCTCGAGCGCCTCGTCGCACAGCACCGCCGCGTGCAGGCCTCCGGTCTGCGCGAACGCCAGTTGCCGCTCGCGCAACCGCGCAGGCAGCGCCAGCAGAGGCGCAACCGCGAAGCGCGAGGTCATCGCCAGCGGCGCGAGCCCTGCCCGTAGCGCATCCAGGTGGGCACGGCCGCACAGTCCGCACGCGGCGGTCGCGGAGAAGTGGCGTTCGAGGCGCGTCCAGTCGAATCGAACCTCGGGCGCGAGTGCCAGATCGATGACGTCGGGTGCATCCGCGCAATCGGAGGGCGTCTCTCGAGACGAGCGCACCTGATGGCGGTTCGTGATCAGTCCCTCGCCCGCCAGGAATCCGAGCGCCAGTTCGAGATCGTGCCCCGGCGTGCGCAGCGTGACCGCCAGGTCCCGGCCCTCGATCCGGATCGACAGCGGCCGCTCGACTGCGACCGAGTCTTCGAGAGTTGAGCACCCGCTCGCGCTCACCCGCACGATCGAACGCTTGAGGGTCGCCGCCGACGGCGCCGGCTCGCCCATCCGATCCCTCAGACTTTCGGGTGCTCGGTGCGGGTCGCCAGCGTTCCGTCGCCGAGCGGCACCAGCGTGTAGTCCGCGAAGATGTTCGGCGCCTCGACCTGCATGAGCTTGAGCACCTCGACTGCGACCTTGCGAATCTCGACGTCGGCGTGCTCGCTCCCGCGCAGTTCGATGAAGTGACGCAGCGCGCGCGCGTTGCCGGTCATGAAGATCTTGGTCTCGGTCGCGTTCGGCAGCACCGACCGCGCCGCCTGGCGTGCGAGCTTGCGGCGCAACGTGGCGTCGGGGATGTCGGTGAACCTGGCCTGAAGGCCATCGACCAGCTGGTCGTAGGCCATGCGCGCGGCCTCGACGGCCTCGCTCCACACCGCTCTCAGCGCGGGATCGGCCGCGATCGGATCGGGGATCACGAACGCCGAATCCGACTCGTTGACGTAACGCTGCGACAGCTGCGAGTACGAGAAATGGCGATGGCGGATCAACTCGTGCGTGAACGATCGCGATACACCGGTGATCATGAAGCTCCACACCCCGTGCTCGAGCACCGAACCATGGCCGACTTCGACGATGTGGCCGATGAACTCCGCATTGGTTCGGCGGCCCTTGCCGTAGCTCATGTAGCACACGCGCCCTGCCATCTCGGCGAGCGCCTCGGCGCCGACTTCGGTGTCGGTCTTCCAGCTCACTTCGTGGTCGGCGAGAAACTCGTCGATCGCGTCCGTGTCGAGCGTCTGGCGTCCGACCAGGTAGACGCTTGGCTCCTGGATCGTGCGCAGCGGTCGGCGCGAGGTCATCGTGGCGGCGTCCATGCGTGAGGGCTCCGTCATGCGAGAGGTTGCGAGGGGGCACGCGCCGTCGCACGAGTCATCGCGCGGCCTCGTGCGAGCACGAGTGAGGCGTGCGGGTACTTCGATGCCGTCCGGAATCTACCAGAGGTCGAGGCGTGAGCGGAGCGGGATTCGCGACGCGGCCGGGTGCGGCGGCAACTCCCCGGTCCGCAACGCGAAACGCCCCGCACGGGGCGGGGCGTCGGCGCGAACTCGAATGCTGCGTCGCGTCAGGCCGCCATCGGCCACGCGTCGCGAGGGTGCTTGCCGTTTGGCGAGGTCTGGCGCGCGAGCTCCGCGGAGATCGCGTCGAACAACGACATCGTCATCGCGTCCTCGAGGTCCTCACGCATCAGCGCGAGCCGCGCATCGCGCAGCTCCTCGAGCGGCAATTCTTCGATCGGCACCTGGGTTCCGTCGATGCGAGCCCAGGTCACTGCATAACGGCTCTTCATGAGTCCTCCCTGACACCGCGCCTCTAAAGGCCCCGGAAGCAGATCGCGCCGGTCGGCCGGGCAGCGGCTCACACTGGAAGGGAGCAAGTGGCCTGCCGTGACCGGGCGCCCGAGTGGCGAATTCGCTCGGCCATGTACTTCACTGTGCAGCAACGTGTTGGCACTGACACTTCGGGCACAGCCCGAGACGGTTCGGGCGGGGTGGCGCTCAGGGTCGCCACGCGGCGACCAGCCCTGAGCCGCCCCGTCTCGATCCGCGGGCTCTGAGACGTGGCCGGCGATGCACCTCAGCCGGCCCCTCGCACCTCATCGCGCACCTGCCGCATCACCTGGTCCACCTCAGCGTCTCGGGTGTAGAAGTGCGGCGCGAGGCGCAAGCCCACTCCAGGTCGAAAGTCGAGCAGCACGTCACGCGCGAGCAACGCGGCGCATGCACGAGCAGCTCCGGGTACGTCGAGCACCACGGTCCCGCCGCGCGCGGCGGCGTCGCGTGGCGAGCTGACCCGCATACCGAACTCGTCCGCCCACGCGATCATGCGCGCAGTCTGGCGAAGCGACTTGGCGCGAATCGTCGTCACGCCCGCACTCGCCACCAACTCGTATCCGGGACGCGCCGCGAGGTAGGACGGAATCGATGGGGTACCCGTCCAGAAGCGCCTCGCCCCCGCGTGCCGCCGCATCGGACCCGAGTCGAAGTCGAACGGATTCTCATGCGCCATCCAACCCGTGACCGCCGGACTCAGTCCTGCGGCGACGCGCGGGGCGACATACAGATAGCCGGCCCCGGGTCCTCCGCACAGCCACTTGACCGAGCCGCCGGTCAGCGCATCCACACCGAGTGCCGAGACGTCGACCGGAACGGTGCCGACCGACTGGTACGCGTCGATCAGCGTCAGCGCGCCCGCGGCGTGCGCTCGCGCCGTGATCGGCGCCAGATCCAGCACCTGCGCCGTGCGGAACATGACATGGGAGATCGCCACGACCGCGGTGCGCTCGTCGATCGCCTCGACCAGGTCCTCGACCTGCACGTGGCGGCCCTCACGCGCCGACACCCGCACCACTTCCACTCCGCGACGCGCCAGCCCCTCGTACAGGTACAGCATCGACGGAAAGTCTTCGGCGCCGCACACCAGTCGATTGCGCGGCGGTGCGAAGTCGAGCGCCGAGAGGAACAGCGCCTGCGCTTCGGACACGTTGCCGTGCATCGAGACGCTGCCGACCGGCGCATTCAAGATCCCGGCGAGCAGATCGCCGATCCGGGTCGGCAGCTCGAACCACTCTTCTTCCCAGGCGCGGATGCTGCGCTCTCGCCAGGTGCGCGCATAGCCCGCGAGCGACTCTTCGACGCCTCGTGGCATGGCCCCGAGCGAATGGGAGATGAAGTGCAGCGTGTGCTCGAGGGTCGGGAACTGCTCCCGGTGTGTCAGAAGCGGATCAGTCGAGGTGTCGAGCGCGGGTTTCATGGCGTGATTCTGCCACACTCGGGCGCGCAGGCGGTTTAGGCCGCCTGCGACTCGCTCGCTCCGAAGTCGGGCGATGCCGCATCGAGCACCTCCCGCACCCGGCGTGCCAGCTCAGCGAGTGTAAATGGCTTCTGCAGGAACTCGGGCTGCGGACCGGTCGTGCCCGGCATGAGCAGCGCGTCGCCTGCGAATCCGGACATCAGCAACAGTCGAGCCGAGGGGTGGATCGCCGCCACCCGCTGCGACAGCACGCGGCCATTCATTCCGGGCATCACGACATCGTTGGGCAGCAGATCGAGCGGACCGTCGAATCCAAGCAGGATCTCGAGGGCCGCACTGCCGGCCGGCGCCCCTCGGCAGCTGGAGCTTGACCGGACGGCTCTCGATCGCCCTGGGGACGCCATCGGCGCGCGGAAGATAGAGGCGAAAGCTCGAGCCGCAATCGGGCGAGCTTCGCACCACGACCTGCCCTCCGGTCTGCTTCACGATGCCGTAGACGGTCGAGAGCCCGAGCCCGGTGCCTTTGCCGGTCGCTTTCGTGGTGAAGAACGGCTCGAAGATGCGACTGCGCACCTCCTCGTTCATCCCGATTCCGGTGTCGGCGACTGTCACCACGACGTCGTGCCCGTAGCGCAGCGAAGGCTCGGGTGGGCGTTGGTCGACTTTGAGCTCAATGTTCGACACTTCGATGCGCAGCGATCCGCCGTCGGGCATCGCATCGCGGGCGTTGAGGCAAGGTTCATGAAGACCTGCTCCATCTGGCTCAGGTCCGCCTTCACGTGTCCGAACTCCTGGTCGCGGCTGAAGGCTGAGCCCGACGAACTCGGTGACGTCCTCGACCCGGTGAATGATGAACTCGAGCCGCCCTATCGATCGAGCACCGGCGCGTTGATGGGGCTCCAGTAGCGCTCCTCGAAGCCACCCCCTCGGAGTCCGGGCGCTGGATGTCGTACTTCTGCACCGCCATCGACTCGGCCGCGCGCGTCCGAATCGCACGACCCATCCAGGCCTTCAGGTTGCTCACCCCGGTCGCTGACGAGTCGTCCGGGTTGTCCGGGAGTACGTCGAACAGCTGTCGGCCGATGATCTGGGTCCGACGCGTCTTGGTGGCGGCCAGGTAGGCTCGCTCGCCGCCACGATCCGCAGATTGGGAGTCAGCACCCGATAGAGCCCGGGTTCGGACTCGAACAGCACCTGGAGGTCCGGGCCCGGCTAGGGCCTCGGTCGAACGTGGCCGGAGTTGAGAGTCGGCGGCTAGACTTCCCGGGAGCCCAACGCGAGGCGGGCCGCCTCGGCCGGCGTATCGGCCACCATGAGGTGCCGGAAGAGCTCTGCCAGCACCAGATCCGGCTCCCGGTGCGCGTCGATCCAGGCGTGCCAGTGGCGGCCCATGAGCACCAGCGGAGCCGGTGGGCGGCCGCCGGCGGCGAGCAGATTCCACGTCAGCATGAGTTCCGCCAGGGTGCCGACGCTTCCGGTCGCAACCACGAACCCGTCGGCTCGAGTGATCAGGTGTTCGAGGCGTTCGAACAGCGTTCGCGTGTGCACGCGCTCGGTGACCCAGCGATTGGCCGGGCCCCGCTTCTCGAACAGCTCGACGGTCACGCCCACGACCTGTCCGCCCGCCTCGTGGGCGCCGCGCGAGCACGCTTCCATCACTCCCGAGTATCCGCCCGTCATCACATCGGCACCCGCGGTCGCCAGCTCGCGTCCGAGCTCGTAGGCGACGCGATACGCCGGGTCGGACTCGCGCGCGGTACTGGAGCCGAACACGGCGATCTGCGGACGGGGTGAGGTGCGCATGGCGCCGATCCTGCCACGGATGCGCGCGAGCGGCTACCGCGCTATCGTGCGCCCGTGACTCGAGAGGACCTCACACCCGTGCGCGTGATCGCCGACGCCTCGCGACTCGGCGAAGGCACGGCCGTGCGATTCTCCGTGACGATCGACGGGGTTTCGCGCGATGCATTCGCCGTCCGCTGGAAGGGCGAAGCCTACGCGTACGTCAACACCTGCCGGCATCAGTCGCTGCCGCTCGACTTCGGTGACTCGCATTTCTTCGACGAGACTTACGACGCGCTGGTGTGCTGTCACCACGGGGCCCGCTACCGCCCCGACAGCGGCGAGTGCTTCGAAGGTCCGTGTCGAGGCGCGCGACTCACCCGGCTGGTGATCGAGTCGCGAGGCGCGGAACTGTGGTGCGCGGGCGTGATTCGAACCTTCGCGGGCCTTGCGCTCGCAGCGCTCATGCTGTTCGGCGCGAACGTCGCGTTGGCCGCCTCGGATCGCTGGCAGCGCTATGCGCCGTTGCTCGCGACCGCCGACAGCCTCCAGCGGGTGGGCGCGTCCCGGGCCGGTTTCGCGTTGCTCGACTCGATGCTGGTGCTCGCCTCTCAGCGTGAGAGTGCCGACCTGCGGGTCGTCGCGATGCTGGGGCGCGCCGTCGCCCATCTGAACACGCAAAGGATCGACGAAGCCGAGCGCGAGGTGCGCTCGGTGCTTCCGGATCTGCGGCACTCACGCGACGCCGTCGGGCTCTCGCGTGCGACCCGCTATCTCGCGCGAGCCGCCGAGCTGCGCGGCCGTGCCACGGAGGCGCGCAGCGGCTACGAGCGAGCGCTCGGCTACGCGCGCTCGGCGCGCCAGCCCGCCGAGCAGAGCTGGGCGCTCCTCGGCCTCGCCTCGATCGCCCGGGGCAGCGGCCGCTATGCCGAGTCGGCGCGACTGAGCCGGCAGGCGGTCGCGATCGCCGACCTTGCCATGGACGGGCGCGGGCAGTTGTTCACGCGCATCGCGCTCGCGCGATCCGTCAGAGCGCTGGGCGAGATCGACGAAGCTCGCGAGCTCTACGCCGACGCGCTCGCTCGTGCCAGCGCGCGTCGGGATCGCATGTCTGTTGCCGAAGTGTCGTCGAACGTCGGCGCGCTCGAACACGCGAACGGCGACCCCTCCAAGGCCGCGAGTCACTACCGGACGGCGCTGATCGCGTATCGCGAGCTCGGAATGACTTCGGCGACGCTCACCCCGATTTACAACCTCGCGCTCGTGTACGTGAACCTCGGCCGCTACGACGAAGCCGACTCGGTCCTTCTGCAAGTGCTCCCCGACGCGATGCGGCTCAACAGCCTCGAGCCGCGGGCGCTCATCTTGAGCGAGCTCGGGGTGGTTCGTCGCGAACGCGGGCGGCTGCGCGAGGCGGCCGCGTTCGGTCGCCGGGCGATCGCGCTCTCGGACTCGATCTCGGGTGAGGGCGCGGCCCGCATCACCGCCCCGCTTGTCGCCACGCTGGTTCGACTCGACCAGCCGGATTCGGCGGTCGCGTTGCTCGATGCCCAGGTCGAGCGGCTCCGCGGGCGTGTCGCATCGACGATTCTGCTCGACCTCGAAGTGAGCCGAGCGATGCTGCAACACCGGCTCGGGCGGCCGCGCGCGGCCCTGCCCGCGCTCCGCAACGCCGCGCTCTCGTGGCGGGAGCCCCCGCTGGGCATCCAAGGGGCGGACCGACTGACGCAACTCACGCGGCTTGCGAGTTGTTATCGCCAGCTCGGCGATGCGGACTCCGCGCGGCTGTGGTTCGATCGCGCCGCGCAGGTGTGGGAGCGCTGGCGGAGTTCGACGAACAACGAACTGTGGCTGCAGGTCTTCGACGACTTCTCGGGCCGGTTCACGTGCGAATACCTCGCCGCGCTGTTGACGCCGCGACCCGGACTCGACTCGGACGCGCGGGTGCGCGCCGCATTCGACGGCGTGCAGCGATTCCGGGCACGCACCGTGTCCGAGCGGCTCGGAGCGCGCCCGAGCGCGGGTACCCGCGAGGCACGCCTCGCAACCGCCACCCAGCTGCAGCAGCGCGTCCTCAAGCCCGGCGAACTCCTGCTCGACCTCTACACCTCCCCCGACACCACCATCGTGCTCGCGCTGACCACGAGTGAGGCGCGGGCGTACGGCGTTCCGACCGGCACCTCGCTCGCGCCTCACTCGTGG
>JABFRW010000012.1 GCA_013140805.1 Candidatus Eisenbacteria bacterium | reverse complement strand
TCGCGCCGCCGCGCGCGGTGGAGCTGGCGCTGTCACGCGACAAACCGCTCGACGGCATGCTCGCGCCACTCGCAGCGCTCGCGCCGGGGGCGAGACTCATCGCCACGCGGACCCGCAGCGAGCGCGCGATGGAGCCGGAGGTGATTCGTGTCGCGGCCGAGCGCCACGGCTTCGACGCTTCGATCGCGGACGACGTCGCGACCGCCGCCCGAGAGGCGCTCGCGGACTCCGAGGGAACGGTGCTCCTGACCGGATCGCTGTTCGCGGTCGGTGAAGCCATGGAGGCGCTGGGCGGGGCGCCGGGAGAGCTGCTGTGAAGCGCATCACGGTGTTCGTGTGGCCGGTGGTGCTCGCCGCGCTGGCGGCGTTCGCAGCTTCATGCGCACCGCGCGTGCTCTCACGCCCGCCGGGTGCCGCACTCGGCGACTCGGTCGCGATGCTTCGCGACCCGATCGCCGCGCTCAACGACTCGCTGATGCGCGCGCGCGGCGGCGTCGAGTCAGCGGCTGACTCGGGCGCGGTGTCGGACTCGGCGCGCGCGGCCCTGACCGCCGATTCGCTGGTGCGCGCCGGCGCGGCGATCCATGTGGAGACCCGGTCGGCGCTCGAGGCGCGCAAGCGCCGCGCGCCGGATCCACCGCTCAACATCGCGGCCTCGAACGTCACCGGCTCGCACGGTCCCGAAGGCGACATCGTGATGCTGAACGGCAACGTCCGCATCACGCGCGGTCGCACCGTCATCACCGCCGACCGCGGCCGCTACGAACGCGAAGCCGGCATGCTGTACCTGGACGATCGGGTGCGGCTGGTGGACAGCACCACGGTGGCGACCTGTGATCACGCGTCCTACAACGAGGGACAGGATCTGTTGTGGCTGACCGGGAACGTGGTGTTTCGCGACCGTGGCGCCACGCTTCGTGCTCCATCGGGCACGTTCGACCGTCGCGCCGGCCGCGCCGAACTGATGCAGCAGGTGATCGCCGAGGACAGCACCCAGACCGTCACCGCGGATCACCTCACGTACTGGCGGGATCTCCAGTTGCTGCAGACCCGAGGACACGTCGTGGCGATCGACCGCGAGCACAACGTCACGATGCGCGCCGACTCGGTCGACTACGACCGGGTCAGCAAAGACGCGATCGCGACCGGATCGCCGAGCCTCGAAGCGCTCGACGAGGACGGCGAGGGCACTACGGTGCTGTCGGCGCTGCGCCTCAAGGTCAACAGCGAGAACCGCATCGCGATGGCGCTCGACTCCGTGCGAGTGGTCCGCGACACGCTGCAGGCCCGCGCCGACTCGGCGGTGTTCGATGATCGCGCCGGGCGCGCGTGGCTGTTCGGCCACCCGCGCGCCTGGGACACCGAGACCACGGTGACCGGCGACACGCTCGAAATGTGGAGCGAGGGCCGCGAGCTGCGCCGCTTCGTGGTGCGCCGCAATGCGGTCATGGACTACGTCGGCAATCGCCCGGATTCGCGCGGGGAGACCAGCCGGTTGACCGGCGATCGGGTCGACGTGTTCGTCGACGAGGATCGCATCGACAGCCTGCTGGCGCTGGGATCGGCTCGCAGCGTGTATACCTCGCGGGCGCGCGAGGGCAAGACCCCGGAACAGAATCAGGCGCTCGGCGACACCATCCTGGTCTACTTCAAGGATCGCAAGGTCGAGCGGGCGCTGGTGCTGGGCCATGCCAGCGGCGAGTACCGGTTCGGAGTCGCCGAGGACGACACCGCCGCAGCGCGTCGCGAATTCGTGCGCTATGAGTCACCGCGCATCGAGTTCTTCGTGCCGCGCGACCTCATCGTGCTGGGCCCGCGCGCCTCGCTCGAGTATCGCGACCTGGCGCTCAGCGCGCAGCGCGTCGAGTTCGACAGTCAGGCGCAGTCGCTCAAGGCGAGTGGCACGCCGGAGCTGCTCGATCGTGGCGATCGCGTGACCGGCCGGCTCATGACCTATGACCTCGAGACCGAGGCGGGAACCATCTACGACGCGCGCACCAACTACGAAAAGGGCATCTACCGCGGCGACCAGATCCGCAAAGTCGGTGAGAACGTGCTCAACGTGAAGCACGGCGTCTACACCACTTGCGACCTCGAGCATCCGCACTATCACTTCGCGGCGCGCTACATGAAGATCCAGCTCAAGGACAAGCTGGTGGCACGACCGGTGGTGTTCTTCATCAAGAACGTGCCGCTGCTGGCGCTGCCGTTCTACGTGTTCCCGACCAAGCCGGGGCGCCACTCGGGACTGCTGCTGCCGCAGGTCGAATTCGGGTTCAGCAGTCAGGGCGGGCAGTTCGTTCGCAACGCCGGCTACTACTATGCGCCGAACGACTATATGGACTTCACGGTCTCGGGCGACTACTACCGGGCCGATCCCTCGTTCGTGCTGCGCGCGGAGTCGTTCTACAAACTGCAGTACGTGCTCAACGGTTACTTCACCGGCTCCTTCCGGCGTGACGACCGGGTGTCGAGCCAGGACTACAGCTTCAGCGGCGACCACTCGCAGGAACTCTCGCCGCGCACCCGGTTGCTGGCCGGCGCGAACTTCGTGTCGAGCCGCGACTACCAGCGCGATCCGCAATACGGTACCAACCTGGGCAACCGGTTGAATCGCTTCCTCACTTCCAAGCTCTATCTGACCCACAACGCGGACTGGGCGAGCTTCACCGCACTGGTCGATCGGCGCCAGGACCTCGATGCCGACGAGTCGATCCGGTTTCGTGACGGATTCGGTGGCCTCACCCCGCCGGCGATCGGAACGCTGGCCGCGCTTCCCAATCTGCTCGAGTCAGCGCCGCAGATGTCAGTTTCGTTCCCGACCCGCTCGCTCGGCTCGATCTCCGCGATCAAGAACAGCCCGTTCGCAAAACCGCTCGGCACCATGTACCTGAGCCTCAGCGCGACCGTGCAACGCCAGCACGAGCGTCGTGCGGTGGTGGCCGGCTACGCGCCGTTCAATCCCGATCCGGTGACGATCGATTCGACCGCGCTGCTCACCCAGCGCGACAGCACGCGCAGCGGCGGCGTCACTCAGTTCTCGATCACCGATTCGAGGCGCCTGTTCGGGTGGCTGAACGTGGCGCCGCGGTTCTCGGCCACCGGCGCGCTGTTCGATCGCGACGTGCTCGGGAATCGATGGGTGGGGACCGGAACTTGGAACTCCGGGATCTCGACCAGCTCGACGTTCTACGGCACGTTTCGCTCGTCGATCGGGCGCCTGGTCGGTCTGCGTCACGTCGTGTTCCCGAGCGTGAGCTATGGCTACAGCCCCGACTTCGAGCAACTGACCTACATCGACGCAAACGGCGTGCGCCGGCAGCGCTTCTCGTCATTCGGTTCGATCGGCGTGTCGGGATTCCGCAACTCGAGCCTGTCGTTCAACGTCGATCAGCGGCTGCAGGCCAAGTGGAAACGCGGTGACGACGTGCTGCGACTCGACAACCTGCTCAGCTGGTCGACGAGCGGAAGCTACAACTTCCTGTTCCGCGAGCAGGGCCAGCTGCGCGGGCTGTCGGATCTCGGAACGGTCTTGCGGCTGCAGCCGCCCGGGCTGGTGTCCGCCGACGTGAGCAGCCGCGTCGATCCCTACAGTCAGCGGCCGCTGCGCACGCTGGGGTTCAACCTCAACGCGAACTTCAGCGGCAGCCTGCTGGGCTCGGGCGACGCCACGCAGACGCCCTATACCAGCACCTTCGACAACTCGCCGGATGCGTTCAGTCAGCCGTGGTCGCTGGCGCTCTCGTACTCGTACTCCGGTGGCTACGCGGGTCTCGGACAGTGGAGCAGCACGCGCTACATGAACGGGGTCGCGAGTTCGAATCTGTCCAAGTGGTGGCGTGCCGAGTACCTCGCGACCTACGACTTCAATTCGCGCTCGCTGCTCTCGCAGCGCTTCGGGCTGACGCGTGACCTGCACTGCTGGTTCGCGACCTTCTCCCGCAGCTTCGTGATCGGCGGCGAGGCCGAGTACTACTTCAAGATCGGACTCAAGGACCTGCGCGAGATCTTCTACGAACGCGGAACGCGCCAGCAGACCTTCGGCGGAATCCAGTAGGTTGTGCGGCGAAGATTGTAGTCGGCCTGGGAGCTGCAGTGGCTTCAGCACATGTCTGCCCGCGCAGCTCTGTTCATCCCACCGCACTGTCCGCGAACCGATTGCCAGTTCCATCGTTACCACAGTGGCTGGCGGTGGACGCGCTTCGGCGTCTATCAGCGCCATTGTGAACCGCGCACCATACATCGGTTCCGCTGTAGTCACTGCCGCCACACTTTCAGCACCCAGTCCTTCAGCCCTACCTACTGGTTGAAACGCCCCGAGCTGCTGGCCGCGGTGTTCCAGCGCCTGCTGACCTGCGCGGGCTATCGCCAGATCGCTCGCGAGGCCCGGTGTGCCGCCACCACGGTGATGGGTCTCGCCGCGCGCCTCGGCCGTCATGCGCTGCTGTTTCTTCACGAGCAGCGCCCCCGCGGCGAGATCTCGGAAGCGCTGGTGATCGATGGTTTCGAGTCGTTCGAGTTCAGCCAGTACCACCCACTTCACCTGAACCTGGTGGTGGGTGCCGCGTCTCATTACCTCTACGCCTTCACCGAATCAGAGCTGCGCCGCAAGGGCCGCATGACAGCACGCCAGAAGTGGCGTCGCGGACTGCTCGAAGCGCGTCACGGGCGTCCCAGTCCGCGCACGATCGAACACGGCATGGCGGCTGCCCTCCAGATCGCCGCGCCCCAGCCGCAGGCCCTCGTCGTTCGCTCCGACGAGCATGACGACTACCCGCGCGCCATGCGGCGACTGCAAGGCTGGAGGATTCGCCACGAGCGCACCTCGAGCCGTGAGGCGCGCCACGCAGGGAATCCCCTGTTCCCGGTCAACCGCATGGACCTGCTGCTGCGCCACAACAGTGCCAACCACAAGCGCGAAACGATCGCGTTTAGCAAGCGTCGACAGAGCGTCATCGAGCGGGCCGCAATGCTGGCTGTGTGGCAGAACTTCATCAAACCGTTCTCGGAGCGCCACGGCGGCGGCACCCCGGCGATGCGGCTGGGCCTGGGGCAGCGGCCTCTCGAGGTCGCCGAACTGCTCGAGCGACGGCGGTTCCCCAGCCTCATTGCCCTGCCGCACCCGTGGGCACGCTACTACCGGCGCGAGATCGACACGCGACGCATCGCCCGGCCCAGCCGTCACCGCCTCATGCTGGCCTTTTGAACGCCGTGCGAGCGGGCTCGGCGTTCGCGCGTGCCCTAGGTTTCAACATTCTTCGCCACACAACCCATCCAGTAACGCGCTTGCCGCGCGTCCGCGCGGGCGCAACACTGCCGCCATGTCCCGCTGGATCGTGGCCTGTGACGCGTGCGAAGTGCGCTTTGTGACCGGAGGTGGGGTCTCCGGCGCGGCCGCGGGGACTCGTGCGTGGTGCGAGGGCTGTCAGCGCGCGGTGGCGGCGGGCGAAGCGGTCGACCGCGGGTGTCCCAGGTGCGCGGGCGAACTCACGACCGGCGCGCCGCGTTTCGAAGAGCTATTCGGCCAGGTGCAGGACCTGGCGGCGGTAGTCGAAACCTGGGCCGGGCGTCCGGAGTCGCTCCGGCGGCTGTTGCCGGAGCGTCCGCGCTACCTCGTCGACCTGACCCCTCCGCCGAGTGAAGTCGGCGACGCGGCGAGGCTGCGCGGCGCGCTCGAGGCCCTCGCGCGCGGCGCAGCCTCGC
>JABFRW010000011.1 GCA_013140805.1 Candidatus Eisenbacteria bacterium | reverse complement strand
CGGAGTCACGGCGGCACGCGGTGGAGCGGACAACTTCATCGCGTTCCGCTACGATGGCCGCCCGCTCGGAGTCGTGATGAGTCCGCCGGCCGGGAGTGCTGCGCGGGTGTGGCTGCTCGATCAGGACGAGTGGTTCGCGCGCGAAGCCGCCGGCGCCGACGTGCGTTTCGACGAACGCGGCGCCTCCTATGTCGAGGTCGATGCGCCGAGACTCTACGATGTGCGGCGCGCGGGTCGGCACGAGAAGCGTTTGAAGCTGTCACCGAGTGCACCGGGAATCACGCTGCATGCGTTTCGGTTCGGCGAGGTGCCGCCCGCCACGCGCTGAGAGAGCCACCGCGAGGAGAAGCGATGCCGATCTGCGTCTACCTGTGCTACACGCCGGGTTGCAACTCGAAGGTCGAGCGCTGGATGTCGAGCGCCGACGAGGGTTCCGGCCTGCGACTCGAGTGTCCGCGCTGCGGTGTCGTGATGCAGTGCGCGTGGACGGGCGGCCAGACCCCGACGCCGAACCTCAAGGACGCGAGCGCGCTGCCGAGACGCGACTAGTTGAGCTCGGCGATGAGTCGTCGCAACGCGTCGAGATGCTGCGCGATCGACTCGCGATCCTCGGCCTCGGGACGGGCCTCGAGATAGTTCCGCAACGCATCGAACGCGGAGCCGTAGCGACGCAGGCGATAGAGCAGCAGGCCTCGATCGCGCACTTCGTTCGGATCGCCCGGGTGGATCACCAGCAGCCGATCGACCGCGAGAAGCGCCTCTTCGTCGCGATTCGCACGCAGGTAGGCGCCCTTCAGGTTCATGAGCAATCGCACGATCGTCTCGCGCTTGGATGTCGACGCGAGCAACGCCTCGTCGAACGACAGACGCCCGCCTGACGCCTGCTCCAGCATGCCGCGGCACTCCTCGAGCGACACCGAACAGCCGTCGCGATACGGGTCGAGCAGCAGATCGCCGGGCTCTCCTGCCAGACGCACCAGGAAGTGACTCGGGAAGCCCACGCCCTCGAGAGGCATGCCGATCCGCCAGCCCAATTCCATGAACACGATGCTCAACGTGAGTGGAATGCCGGTTCGGTTCTGAATGACTTCGTGAAGCAGCGAGTTCTTGGGGCTGTAGTAGTCGCGGTGCTCGCCACGAAATCCCAGCTCTTCGTAGACGAAGTTGCGGAGGCGCGCGAGCTTCTGAAGGTTGTTCCAGTCCGGCTGAAGACGCGCGCGCAGCTCGGAGGCCCACGATTCGAGGGTGTGGAGCTGGGCGTCGATGTCCACGTTCGGATCGGACTCGGCGGCCACCAGCAGCGCGGCGCGCGCCAGGTCGAGCGAGTCCTCGGGCCCCTTGACGAGGCGTTCGAAATCCGCTCGGATGTGCCCGCGATCGCTCATGTGCCCTCTCGCCCCCTCATTGAACTCGCCCCGACGCCCGGCGGCCCCCGGCGCGATGCTTAACAAACCCGGACGCCCCGTGTGGGGTGCTGCGCTTTTGCGCTGGTATGGGATGCACCGGCGCCCGCTTCCGTGGCGAGAAAATCGCGATCCTTATCGGATCTGGGTGTCCGAGGTCATGCTTCAGCAAACCCAGGTCGCGACCGCGACGCCACATTACCGAGCGTTTCTCGCAAGATTTCCCAGTCTCGAGCGACTCGCAAGCGCGCGGCTCGATCAGGTGCTCGCCGCGTGGTCCGGACTCGGCTACTACCGTCGGGCGCGAAACCTCCATGCCGCCGCGCGCCAGGTGGTGCGCGAGCATGGGGGAGTAGTGCCCCGCGACCCCGCTGCTTTCGAACGTCTGCCCGGCGTCGGTCGTTACACCACCGGTGCCGTGCTTTCGATCAGTTTCGACCTGCCTCTGCCGGTTCTTGACGGCAACGTGGCGCGCGTCCTGTCGCGGTTCGAAGCGCTATCGTTCTCAGTGCGAGAACCGCGGGGTGCACGCGAACTATGGGCGCGCGCCGCGGCGCTGGTGCCTGCGCGCGGGGCCGGGGACTGGAATCAGGCGCTCATGGAGCTGGGTGCGACGGTCTGCAAGCCGGTGGCACCTGCCTGCGAGCGCTGCCCGGTGCGGCGCTGGTGCCGCGCGCATGCGCTCGGTCGCGTCGAGGAGTTCCCGCCCGTCGAAGCGCGTCGCGCGACTGAAGCCGTGCGGCGCGCCGTGGCCGTAATCGAACGCGACGGGAAGCTGCTAGTGGCCAAGCGTGGCCGAGGAGTCCTCGAGGGCCTCTGGGAACCGCCGGGGGTCGAGATCGACCCCGCACGCGCGAGCCGCACGCCGAGCACCGAGCACGCCCGGGTGCGCCGTGCGCTCGCCGCCGAACTCTCGCGCCTCGGAATCACGGCCCGGCTCGAGCGCAGCGACCTCGAGGTGCGCCACACGATCACGCACCGGCGCATCACCGTCGAAATGTGGCGCGGAGCACTGGCGCCCGCGACGCAACGAGCTGCCACCTGGCGGTGGGTCGATCCCGAGACGCCACGCATTGCGCTTACGGCGCTCGCGAAGGCGTGCGCGGGGCAATGGTGCGTGGCTGCCCCGCGCGTGCGCCGCTCATGACTCGGTTTGGACCGCGCGGTGCAGCGCCGCCCGCGGCAGCAGGCGCGACGAATCGAGCGTCGGCAGCGGCGAGTTCGCATCGTTCACGATCAAGGGGAAGCTCCGTGCATCCGAGGACGACGGCATCGGCACCGTTCGCTTTCAGGCGTGCGATCGCTTCCC
>JABFRW010000010.1 GCA_013140805.1 Candidatus Eisenbacteria bacterium | reverse complement strand
GTAGGGCCGAGGCGCGGGTGGGGGGCGCGCGCGCGTGCGCGGCCCCTACCGCGCCAGCAACCGCTTCAACTCCGCGTCGATCCGCGTGGCGTCGGCCGCTGCCGCGTAGGGCCCGCTCAGCAGAAACGCCGGCACGCCCTCGAGCTTGCCACACGCACCCGCGGTGACCTCTCGCGTGCCCAGCGCTGCGACCGCCGCCTGCTTGAACGCGAACAGCACGAGTTTGGGTTTCCACTCGCGCACCTTCGCGCGCAGCAACTCGGCGCCCGCGCGCAGTTCGTCGCGCGCGAGTTGATCGGCGCTGTCGGTCGCGCGCTTGACGACATCGGTGAGTCCGTGACCCGCGGCCACGAACGCCTCATCTTCGAGTCCGGGCATCGCGTCCTTCAGCAGGCCGAGTGCTCCGAGTCGCTTCCAGAGCCGCTGTCCGAGCTTGCCCTGGTAGTAGTGACCGCGTTTGACGGACCGCGTCGCGGGATTGATGCCGACGAGCAACACGCCCCCGGGCCGCGGAGCAAAGTCGGGGAGCGTCTTGGAGTCGCCACCGCCGCGCGCCCGCTTCGACCCGGCTGCACGTGTAGCGCTCTCGGGCCTGGAGGACGGCGCGTCGTACGCCAGTGTGGGCTCGGCCACGCGGCCGAGCTTCTGCATCACGACGCGTGCCTGCGCGACTGCCAGATCCGCATCGAACGGGATCGCGATTCCGCGTGCCGGGATCATCTCGAGCAGCTCCCAATAGGAGCGTCCGCTGTCCTGCACGACCCGACCCAGCGAGATCTCGCCGCGCTGATAGAGCTTGAGCGCGTGCTCGAGGCGCCACTCGCGCAAGGCTTCGATCAGGAGCTTGCGCATGAGCGTGCCACGCTCGAGCGACTCCTCGCGCGCAGCGTCCTCGAGTTCACGCACCAGCGAGGGTTCGAGTCGAAGATTTACCTGCACGGTCTTCATGATGTGCCCTCCCGAATCAGGCTTTCGATCTTGTTCACGTCGTCGGCCCTTGCCGTACTGACCCGAGCGAGGCGCTGGAGAGATGCGAGCGCCTGAGGCTCGTCCAGCACACCCGCCTGCAATGCGAGCGCGGGCAGGATCAGCGCTGGAATCACTCTCAGCCCCATGCTGATGCCTGCCTTGGTTGCGCGGAGTTCATCCATGAGCACCAACGAGCGCGATGCACCCAGAACCAGAACCTCGCACTCGCCCGCATCGAGTCGGTGGGCCTGACGCAGCTTCTCCGCCTGCAACAGGTCCGGCTTTTCGAGTCCCAGCGCCACCACCTGCCTGGACTCGACTGCAATTCGAATTGCTTTCAGCTCCGGAGCGGCACGCTCTTCCCCTCTTAGGACCACCTCGCGCCACACGGTGGGTGGGATCAGCAGCACTCCCAGACACGCATGCGCGTACGCCAACCCATCGACCTTGGCCAGATAGATGAGGGAGGACGAGTCGGTTGGCGTTCCGGGCTGTTCGTTCATTGCGTAGCGAATGCTAGCGTATGAGAAACATCGCGTCAATGCCCGAGCTCGCGCCGCTCGGCGTTGCTGTCTCGAGCCCACGCCGGGTTAGTGTGCGCCGGTGTCCCCTCATTCGGTCGTCGTCATCGGAGCCGGTGCTGCCGGGCTGACCGCCGCGATTCGCGCCGGCGAAGCCGGGGCGCGCGTCGTGCTGCTCAACGCGCACCCGAAGATCGGGTTGAAGATCCTGATGAGCGGCGGGACGCGCTGCAACGTGACGCATCGCGAGGTCACCGAGCGCGACTTCCACGGCAGCTCGCGCAATGCGATCGCGCGGGTGTTGCGCGCGTTCACGTCCGAGCAGTCGCGTGAGTGGTTCGAGTCGCTGGGCGTGGGACTGAAGCTCGAAGAGACCGGCAAGTACTTCCCGGCGACCGACGACGCGCAGACCGTGCTCGATGCGCTGCTGGGCGCGGTCGAGCGTGCGGGCGTGGAGGTGGAGAGCGGGGCACGGGTAGTGCGGTTGGGGCGCACGACTGGCGCGTCGCCGACTTCCGCGGCGAGTACGGCCGCCGCCCCGCACTTTCGCATCGGCATCCAGGACGTCGGCGCCAGTGCGGCATTCGATGACGGGCGCGTGGCCGCACACGGCGGCGACGCATGGGAGCTTCCAGCCGTCGAGCCGTCGCGTTGGCTCGAAGCCGACCGCGTGATGCTCGCGACCGGAGGGCTCTCGTTCCCGCGCACCGGAAGCGATGGCGTGGGCTACGCGCTCGTCACCTCACTCGGTCACACGCTGGTGGCGCCGGTGCCGGCACTCACGCCGCTCACGTCCACCGATGCGCTGTGCTCGACGGTGCAGGGGCTGACCTACGAGGCCGAGCTGGCGCTGTGGGTCGGCGAACGAGTAGTCGAGCGCGTGAGCGGCTCGCTGCTGGTCGCGCACTTCGGATTCTCGGGGCCCGCCGCACTCGATCTGTCGCGGCACTGGCATCGCGCGGGCGAGGGTGCAGCGGCCGGCGCGCGCCGCGTGACGCTCAACTCGTTGCCGGGCGAGACACGCGAGTCGCTGACCGACGCATGGGTGAAGGTCGCCAAATTCAACCCGCAGGTTACGGTCAAGAAGCACTACGCCGCTCGCGTGCCAGAGCGGCTGTTCGCGCGGCTCTGCCAGGAAGCAGGCGTCACGCCGGGGACCGCGATGGGCCAGGTGACGCGCGAGCAACGCGCGATGCTGATTGAGCGACTGGTTGCGCGCGATCTGGCAGTGACGGGCACCCTCGGCTACGAGAAGGCGGAGGTCACAGCCGGGGGAGTGCCGCTCGCCGAGGTGAACACCGCGACGATGGAATCGCGCGTGTGCCCGGGGCTGTACCTGTGCGGCGAAATTCTCGACGTCGAGGGAAGGCTCGGGGGGTTCAACTTCCAGTGGGCGTGGAGCAGTGGGACGGTGGCGGGGAGGGCCGCGGGGACCCGAACCCGATGACGCTTTCCCTTGAAATGATACCGATCGGTCTATACCATTCGAGCCGTGAGCCAAGTCCGCGAACGAATCCTCGATGTTGCCTCCGACCTCTTCTACCGCCACGGAATCAAGGCAGTGGGAGTCGACGCGATCATCTCCCAGGCCGACGTGGCGCGCATGAGCTTCTACCGCCATTTCCGCTCCAAGGACGGGCTGGTCGTGGCTTATCTGGAGCGGCGCGACGAGGCGGTTCGGGTCTGGTTCGAGAAGCAAGTACGCCGGCTCGCGCCGAATCCCCGCGACCGTCCGCTAGTGGTTTTCGACGTGCTGGCGTTGCGTTTCAGATCCAAGGGGTACCGGGGCTGCGGCTTCATCAACGCGATTGCCGAGGTTGCAAACCCGGCGAGCGACGCGCACGGCGCCGCGGCGGCGCACAAGCTGCGCTTCCAGAGCTGGCTCGCCAAGCTCTTGCGCGAAGCGGGGCTGGACGAGATCTGCGCGGCAGACCTCCTCCTCCTGTTTGAGGGCGCGACGGCTGCCGCAGTTCGCCAGGGAACGGCCGAGCCTGCGCACCGGGCCAAGCGGATCGCTGCCCTCTTGCTCGGCACTCTCGAGCCCCGTCGAATCCAGAAGCGCCCGGGCACGACTCGTCGCTAGACCGCCACCTCCCGGAGACCCCGTGGCCGCACGCGAATCCATCGCGATTTCCGCTGACGACGGATCGACGGCGATCCCGAACGAGCTGCGCCCCGTCGCGCCCTCGGAACGGCGTCTCGAACTGGACGTCTTGCGCGGCGTCGCGCTCTTCGGAGTGCTCCTCGTGAACGTCGCCGTGTTCAGCGGCTCGGACCTGGCGCTCGAGCAGAAGCTACCCTTTCCCTGGGGCTGGGGCGGCGCATGGCCCAGCTATCTGCGGAGCGCGCTGATCGAGAGCAAGGCCGCCGCCCTCCTTGCAATGCTGTTTGGAGCGGGCCTGGTGATCCAGTGCGAGCGAGTCATGCAGCGAGGCCGCTCTTACGTCGGCTTCGCGTTCCGCCGCTCGAGCGCGCTCGCGCTGGTCGGGCTCGCTCACACGCTCCTGCTGTGGAACGGCGACATCATGCTCGACTACGCGGTGATCAGCCTTCTGATGATCCCGTTCCTCCGCCTGCGCGCCTCGCGGATTCTGTGGGCGATCCCGGCACTCATTGTGGCGACCATCGTCCTGACGGTGCCCTTCCTGCACCTGGCCGAGTCCGAGCTCTCCTATCCCATGCAGTTGCAACACTACGGTGCCGGTTCCTGGATGGACGCGCTCCGATTTCGGACGTGGGAGTTCGTCCACGCCTTGGGCCCGATGCGGGCGGCGAACCGGCTGCCGATCCTTTCGCCGTTCTTCGTCCTCGGGGCCTATCTTTGGAAGAAGGGTTATTTCTCCGAGCCGACGAAGCATCGCGGTGCACTCGTGCGGATCCTCGCCGTCTGTTCGCTGATCGGAGTGCTCGCGAACGCCGTCCCGTGGGAGAATCTCGGCGGCTGGCTGACCGTGCACATTCCGTTTCGGCCGCTGAGAATCCTGATCAAGATGGTGTGCTTCCTCGGCCGCCCTTTGCTCACTCTCGGCTACGCCGCCGGGATCCTGCTCCTGCTCCAGCGACCCGGGTGGCGGAGCGCCCTCGCCCACATCGCACCCCTCGGACGAATGGCGCTGACTCAGTACTTGCTCCAGTCCGTGGTGTGCACGCTGGTCTTCAATGGCTACGGGCTCGGCCTCTTCGGCAAGGTCTCGATCAACGCCTGCATCCTCGGTACGATCGCGTTCTTCCCCCTTCAGGTGTGGAGCAGCGAGTGGTGGCTTGCGCGGTTCCGGATGGGGCCGGCGGAGTGGTTGTGGCGCCGGATGGTGTATGGGGGAGCACGCCACGAATAGGCTGACCGGTCCCGTCGCGCTCCCGCTTCGCTCCGCATCACGCGCGCAGAGCCACGCCGACGCCTTTCAAGCCGAGTTCGAGGCTCGGCGCCGACCACGGGCTCCTGTGTCAGAACTGTGCGAGAACCATCGCGCAACAGCGGTGATCATCGGTCGCAATCGGTCATGACGACGTTCGCGATATGTGTCGGTGGCAACCCACCGTGCTCGATCTCAACGTATGGCCTCGCCCCAGGGCCGGCATTCAACTTCCAAT
The DNA here is from genome assembly GCA_013140805.1 of Candidatus Eisenbacteria bacterium. Lineage (NCBI taxonomy): Bacteria > Candidatus Eiseniibacteriota > Candidatus Eiseniibacteriota bacterium. The sequence goes on along the minus strand of JABFRW010000010.1, from coordinate 51,915 downwards.
GGAGTTGGTCTTCCGGGACGGTTGCAGGCCGAGCCGCCGCGCCGAAGTGAGCCGTGGGATGCTCCCGACATCCCTCGCGCGGACGCTCGACCAGAACTTCCCCTGTGCGCAAGAGGTCGAGTAGTTCGACTCCTCGGGCAACTTCCTGATCTCGTGGCCGACACCCGGCTTTCGTGCGGATCATGTCGCGTTCGACGCGGCCGGCGATGTGTACGTGAGCGGCTTCTCCGCCTGGTCCGTTCTCGTGTGTGCTCGACGTGTGAGTTAGTCGAGGACGGCCACCCGCATCACTCGCACGCCCGCGCCCTGGCGCAGCCGAACGAGATAGAGCCCAGGGGCGAGATGCCGGCCTTCCGCGAGGTCGAGCGAATGGGTTCCGGCGGAGAACCCATTCAACGCGCGCGCGCAGATGCGGCGTCCGGTGACGTCGAAGAGCTCGAGCCAGCCGGAGCCACCCGAACCGAGCGAGAACCGCACCGGGATTCGTCCGGAGCGGGCCGGGTTCGGACCCACCAGATCCAGACTCACGGAAGCGGGCGCGTCCGGCCCAACGCCGACCGGGCCGCCGCCGAGATCGCCATCCGACCGGATGCGCTGGGCGTAGATGTCGGTCGTGCCATTCCGCATGTCCTGCCAGGTGACGATCGCACCGCCCGATCCGGTCGTCGTGATCATCGGCAGGTACTGGGTTTCGGGCGCCGTCGAGACCGGCGTTCCCTTGGTGGCCGCGCTCCAGAGCACGGAGCCGGCGAAGGTGACGCGACGGGCGTACACGTCGGGGTTGAGGCCGTCTGCCCGGTAGTCGGCCCACGTCACGATCGCCCCGCCCGCGCCGTCGGTCGTCACCACCGGAAGTTGTTGCATCCCGGCGAAGTCGCAGACCGCCACGCCCGACGCGGACCACTGGGCCGCACCCGCCGACGAGATCCGCTGGGCGCGGATGTCCGCCTGGCTGGTGGGGAAGTGGCTGAAGTCCATCCACGCGACGATGGCTCCGCCGGCTCCGTCCGAGACGATCGATGGAATCGTTTCACCGGCGGAGTTCGTCATGCCCACGCCGTTGGGCGTCCACTGGACGCTGCCCGCGGAGGAGATCCGCTGCGCGTAGATCTTCTCCGAAGAGCGCAGGTCGTCCCATGCGACGATGGCCCCACCCGATCCGTCGGCGACGATCGCCGCGCTGGTCTGATCGTTCGCCGCGTTGCAGAGCACGACGCCGTTGGTCGTCCACAGCCGCAAGCCGCCGGCGTCGACGCCCTGCGCGTAGATGTCGCGGTTCGAATCTCCATTGCGGGCATCCGTCCACGTGATGACGGCGCCACCGGCGCCGTTGGGAACGATCATCGGATACTGCTGGCTCCCGGCGGCGACGCAGATCGGCACACCGTCGGCGTCCCAGATCGGATCGCCCAAGGCGGTGACCCGCCGGGCGTAGATGTCTCCAATCACCTGGCTGGCATCGTCGCGGCGATCCCACCAGGTGATGATCGCGCCACCCGCCCCGTCGGGAACCACAGCCTCGTCGTGCTGGGGCCCGGCGGCCGTGCACACCGGCACGCCGTCCGGGTTCCAGAGGATCTCGCCATTGGACGAGAGGTGCTGGCAGTAGATGTCGGAGAACAGAGCGCGCGTATCGTTCCAGGTGACGATCACGCCGCCCGTGCCGTCGGTCGTGATGTGGGGAGCCAGTTGATCGCCAGTCCCCGTGCAGATCGGGATTCCGTTCGCGCCCCACTGCGCGACGCCGTCGGCCGAGACGCGCTGCGCGAAGATCTGGTAGTTGGATTCGTTCCGGTAGTCCTGCCAGACGATGAATGCACCGCCGGATCCGTCGGGGAGGATCGCGGGGAACTCCTGGTCGAAGTCTGCGGTGCACACGCCCAGGTTGACGGTGGGATCGGTGGGCCAGGACGCGACTGCGGGGTAGGGTGCCACCACGATGCAAGCGAGCATGGCGGCCAGCCCGATCCAACGCTGCGGGGTCCTCGTGCGGATGATGTGTCGGTGATCCTGCATGGCGCTCTCTCCTCCCGGCGTCGCTCCCGATACGGGACGGGTTCGCGGACCTGCGGCGACCCGCCCTCCGGCCTAAAAGCGCAAACGGGGCGCGAAAAGGACCATGGTCGTCACGCCCCGCGGCGTCGCGGCGCTCGAGCCGGTGCACGCACGTCTCCTAATGCTCGCCGCAGGGGCAGGCGCCACGACGCAACTGGCCCTGTCCGCCGGCGCGCCGGTGCCGCCGATCATGCCGCCGCGTTCATGGCCGACGCGCAGGTTCCCTGGGGTCTCGAAGCTCTGAATGGCGCGGTCACGGAGCCGGCGTGGAGGTCGAATCCGACCTGGTACCTGGTCGCGGCGAACGCCAAGATGATCCCACCCAATGCGCAGCGCGCCATGTCCAAGCGGACGGGAGCGACGGTCGTCGAGGTCAAGGGTAGCCACGCCGTGTATTTGTCGCAGCTGCGCGACGCGGCACATCTGATCGAGCAGGCAGCCAGGAGCCCTGACGCTGGCGGCGAAGCAGGAGCCCGGCAGCATCGGCCCGCCGCAAGAGTGAACGACCCGGGGAGCATCTGCTCCCCGGGTCACTTCGCGTTAGGGGTCAGCGCTGCAAGCGAGCGTGCTCCATCGCGGCGTTTGTCAGCGCCGAGACTGGGCTCCGCCTGTGTCCGAATTGTGCGAGAACCATCGACAAACGCTGGCCATCATGGTTCGCGATCGGGTTCGTGCCTCTTGGCCATGTTCGCCGCTCGCGACACATGGTGCCGATCGCGACACATGGTCTTGCCTTCTTGCCAGCATTCAACTTCCAGTGGAGCTGGTCGAGCGGGACGGTGGCGGGTAGAAGTGGTGGACGGCTAGTCTCATAAGTGAGACCATGAATCGTGATCATCATCCTGAAGCCGTGCCGCAAGGAGATCGAGGCGTTTCCGGAGGAGATCCGCGGCGACTTGGCGGACGCGCTGGCCCGACTCGAAGCGGGGCTGACGCTCGCGCTTCCGCTGTCACGTCCAATGCCTGCGATCGGACGCGGCGTTCATGAGCTCCGGTTGAGGGATCGATCAGGCGTGTATCGGGTGGTGTACGCATTGGGCACTCGGGGCGCCGTCCATGTGCTTCATGCTTTCAAGAAGACCAAACAGGCGACATCAGCTCGAAACATGGAGCTGGCGCGAACGCGGCTGAAGGAGGTGCAGTCATGAAACAGTTGAGAAAGACTTCTCCGGCGCGCTTGGCGAGACAGCTGAGCATCCCGAAGAGCCGGGGTCTGGAGGCCGTGCTCAAGGCACAGCTCATCGCGGCAATCCTTCACGAGGTTGGCCGCCGCGGATTCACCCACGCGGACATGGCCAATCGCTCAGGGCTTCCTCGAAGCGCGGTGACGGGCATCCTCTCGGGCAGCCTTCAGAAGGTGACCATCGACCGGGTTCTACGCCTCCTCGAGGCAGCTGGACTCGAGGCCAGTGTCAGAGTGAGACGGGCGGCCTGATCCCGACAAGGAGGGTTTACTGCTTACTGGCAGTAGCCTGAGGGTGCTGGTTCATCCACCGAGTCCATGTGATTCAGTCGCCAGCCCTGCTCTCCTTGGTTGAGGTATTGCCAGCAAGCCCGTCGGTCCACCTGTGACTCGGCGTCGCGATAGTGGATTGAGAAGTAGACAGCGCTGCCGTCACCCTCACTAACGTAGACTTGGGTGACCGTGCAGCCGGGGTGCTCTCGCATGAACGCTCGGCGCACCTCTGCATCGCTGGCTCCCCACATCCGGAGAAGGCGACGACAGCCGCAACAAGACCGACGATCTTGATCGCCCGCATCGTGGTGCCGCGAGCTTTCGCGATCGACCGAGAGCCAACCGAGCATAAGCATGCCACCATCAGAACACTTCGAGGGAACGACACTTACCCCCGGCAAGGTTGGAGTCGTCGTGGGCGTCAAACGCAACATGGCCGTCGCCCAATCTGTTTTCGGCACGCGACGAGAAGCCCTTCACGCCGACGTTGATTGAAACGGCCATCGGCCATGAGACGACTTCGTGCAGTCCAGGGCCCGAGAGCCAAGGGTGTTGGCTGTGTCAGAACTGTGCGAGAACCATTGGCAAACATCGGCCACCATCGGTCGCAAACGGCAATCGCCACCTCGGCGATGTTCGCCGATCGCAACACATAGTGCCCGACTACGAAACGTAGTCTCGCTCGTGAGCCAGCATTCAACTTCCAGTGGAGCTGGTCGAGCGGAACGGTGGCGGGGAGGAGTGCAGTGCGGTGATCACGCACACGGCGACGGGCCGGCGACTGGTTCTACTCCTCGAGCGTCCCGGCGTACGGCACGATGCCGTGCACGGAGGCCACCCTCCTAGGCGAGAGTGGCCTCCGAATCCGGCTATGGAATCGCGTCACCGATAAGTCTGCTTCACCTGTCCCCACGACCGCTTCTCTACTGGGTCGGCCTGCGTGATGAAGATGGGATGGTCCTCGGTCTCGCCGCCGGCGTATTGGCCGTCGGGACGATTCGCCGAGCCTGACCACGGGAAGTCATCGTCCACCGGGCCGTCGGTCAGCGTGATTCGCATCCAGGTCTCTCCGACCCCTATTCCGGCGACGATCGGAGGTGTGGCGTAGGTCTGGCAACCGGTGCCGATCGGGACGACGACATTCTTCACCGCCCACTCGTGGGTGCAGCCGTTGGCACCCCCGCAGTTGGCGTTGTCGTTCCAGTCGCCGTCGAAGTTCAGGTCCACCAGCACGTTCAAGTACGCGGTGGTTTCGTTGCCGCAGTTCGCGGTTCGATAGAAGAGTGGAACCGCGAAACACGAGAGCAGCACCTGATTGGCGAGCAGGCCGGAATCGCCGTCGTTCACCGTCTCGTCCTGCGCGTAGCTGCCGAACCCCGTGATCAAGTTGCCGTCGGTCGGACCGCCCGAGCAGATGCTCGGCCCACCGGGAGGGCCGACCTTGCCGTCGATGTCGTCGTCGATTCCGGTGAAGCCGATCGAAGGCAGAGGGTCGAGGAACGCGGCGATTGTCCGGCCTGCGCGGTTGCGATTCAAAGGGTTTCTTCGGAGCCGCAGCGCTCAGCCGCGCGCGGGGATGGCGCGGCGGATCAGCAGGATGGCGATGAGCACCCCGAGCGCGACGTCGATCGATCCGCAGAACGTCGGCCAGAACACCGGCATGCCGGGATTCGCGATCAGGCGGGGGTGCACGACCCAGTCGAATATGCCGTGACCGGCAATTCCGGCTGCGACCCACCACAGGCTGGTGCGGAATCCGATGATCGCGATGACGATGAAGATCGTCGCCGCGATCAACTCGGCCGGCAGTGACTGGGCTCCGCCCATGGTCGCGAACAGGACGTAGTACGCGGCGATCACGATGAGCGTGATCGGGTACATCGCGCGGTCACGGTCGAGGCCCGACAGCCGACCCAGCACGACGATGACCGGCGCGAGCGCGATGCCGATGAGTGCCGGTGCGGTGAACATGCGGGAGAAGTTACCACTCCGTCGCCCTCAGTCGGTGAAGACGGGTCTCGGCTTTGGCGGAGCGCGCGAGTCGATCTAGCATTCAACTTTCAACGATGCTGGTCGAGCGAGACGGTCGCAGGCAGGCGCGCTGGACGTCCGGTCTCATGGGTGAGCGCCTGAAGTCTGCCAATACCGGATCGTGCCACGACGCAACACTGGCAAGCGGAGGCACCCGATGGGGCCCGATGAACGAGAAATAAGAGAGGTTCACTCGACCTGGATCACTGCCGTCAATGCCGGCGATCTGATTCGCTTGCATTCGTTGATGGCGGACGATGTCGTGTTCATCAATCCGGGCCAAGCGCCGTCCGGCCAGGATGGACTCTCCGCCAACTTCACGGCCGGGCACCGGGAGTTTCACATCAGCTGCAGCAGCGAGTTGGAAGAGGTCGTCGTCGTCGGTGAAGTCGCGTACACGCGGAGCCGCGACGCGTTGTCGGTGACCCCGCGCGCCGGCGGGGAAGCGACGCAGCTCGCCGGTCATCGATTGACGGTGTACCGCAAACAGCCCGACGGCCGCTGGCTCCTGGCCCGCGATGCCCATACGGTGTCCCCGGTCGAGGAACCGAAATCGTAAAGAGGGCGTTCTCGGCAGTACGGAGTTACGCCGCAACTGAGGAGCACACGAACATGACGCCAAAGAACACGATCTGCCTGTGGTTCGACCACGACGCGCATGAAGCGGCGCGCTTCTACGCGGCCACCTTTCCGGATTCCAGGGTGAACGCCGTGCACAAGGCGCCGAGTGATTACCCGGGCGGCAGAGAGGGCGATGAACTGACGGTGGAGTTCACCGTTCTGGGCATTCCCTGTCTCGGACTCAACGGCGGCCCGGCGTTCAAGCACAGCGAGGCCTTCTCCTTCCAGATCGCGACCGACAATCAGGAAGAGACGGACCGCTACTGGAACGCGATCGTCGGCAATGGGGGCCAGGAGAGTGCGTGCGGTTGGTGCAAGGACCGCTGGGGTCTCAATTGGCAGATCACGCCTCGCGTGCTCATCGATGCGCTGGCGGCGGGTGGCCTCGAAGCCAAGCGTGCGTTCGAGGCGATGATGCCGATGACGAAGATCGACGTCGCCACCATCGAGGCGGCGCGGCGGGGCTGACAGGAAGCGGGCACGGCCGCTGCGATCAGTCGCTCAGCTTCGCGCGGGTCCGTTCACCGTGCAGGCGGCGCAGGACTCTGGTGACTGCGACGCAGCGATTCCCAACCGCCGTCCGCGGTCCAGCCGCCATCGACCGGGAGTACGGCGCCGTTGATGAAGCGGCTCTTCGTCTGATCGGCGAGGAACAGGATCGCCTGCGCCACATCTTCGGGCGCAGCGAAGCGGCCCATCGGCACGCGGCCGGTGATGTCGGCGTCCGAGTAGTGGCCCTCGGACTGGGAGGCCACGTCCATCTCGGTCTTGACCCAACCCGGGCACACGGCGTTCACACGAACGCCGCGCCCGCCCCACTCAGCGGCGAGCGTGCGCGTCAGTCCGATCAGTCCGTGCTTCGAGGCGTTGTAGGCGGCTCGTTCGGCGACGCCGACCAGCCCCGCCACCGACGCCACGTTCACAATGCTGCCGTGGCCCGCCTCGAGCATGCGCGCACCAAATGCCTTTGCGAGCAGGAAGGGCGCGACCAGGTTCACGTCGAGAACGTGACGATAGTCGGCGGCGGACGTGAGCTCGGCACGCGAGATCAACGCGATGCCCGCGTTGTTGACGAGTGCCTCGGCTCCGCCAAAGCGCTCGTGCGTCTCTCTCGCGAACGCGTCGACCACGCGCTCGTCCGTGATGTCACCGGCGCGAGCGAAGGTTTCGGCGCCGAGTGAGTGCAGCGACTCGAGCGTCGCCTGGGGCTCGCGCAGATCGATGAGCGCCACGCGCCAGCCGGCCCGCGCGAACGCCTCGGCGGTGGTGCGCCCAATTCCCTGCGCGGCGCCAGTGATCACGGCGGATCTGGGTGTGCTCATGAAGCGGGCTCTCCAGGAGTCGGAACAACGGATGTGAAACGGTTCGACGGCGAAGGAATCCGATCCTCGGGCATCCTACGGCATCGCGGTGCGTGGGCCGCCGCGTCCATGCGCGCAGAGCAGATCCCGGCGAATGTCAGAATCGGTTAGGACCTGGACGGGCTGCTTCGTAAGATCAAGTCCCGCATTCCACGAGAGGCCGCCCATGCACCGCAAAGTTCTGCTCCTGCCTTCTGCATTCCTGTTCCTTGCCGCATCGGTTCTCTCGTCGCGTCTCGCGGCCGCCGCCTGGCCCACCGACCCCACCGTGAATGTCGCGCTCTGTACCGCGGGCGGAAACCAGCTGAATTCGCGGATGACCACAGACGGCGCCGGCGGAGCGATCGTCACGTGGGTGGACAATCGCGTCGCTGGCAACTCGAACATCTACGCGCATCACGTCCGATCCGACGGGACCCTCGATCCAGCCTGGCCCGCGAAGGGCCTCACCGTGTGCCTCGCGTCGGGCGCTCAGACGTTTCCCGCCATCGCATCCGACGGAGCGGGCGGGGCGATCGCGGTATGGCGAGACGCGCGAGGCGTCAGTGGCGACGTGTACGCGCAACGGGTTCATGGCGATGGGCAGATTGGCGACGCGGTCGCGGTCGCGCCACGTGGCGCATCGCAGTTGGCGCTGTTGCCCGTGCGGCCGAATCCTGTGCGTGGTTCGTCGTTCGGCGTCGACTTGACGCTCGACGGCACCGGGATCGCGACGTTGGATCTGATCGACGCGGCGGGCCGGCGGGTCGCCTCACGCGAGCTCGGTTCGCTGGCCGCGGGCTCGCACCACGTCACGCTCGGCCAGGGACTGCGGCTGCGGCCGGGCATCTATTGCGTGCAACTGAGGCAGGGCGGTCAAGTGCGCGTCGCGAGCGTTAGTGTGCTGCGGTAGGAGCAGCGTTACGATGCCGCACGTCGCACGAGCACCCCACCGCGGCCGCGCGGTTCTCCCTCTCACACGGATGGCGCCATGAACTCCCCCTTCATCGGTAGCGCTTCGAAGAGAGCTGGTTCGATCCTCGCAATCGTCGCACTGTTCCTCGCGACAATCGCGGCCACCCCCGCCCACGCGTTCCAGGTGTTCCGCCACTCGAACATGACCGGGGAAGTGCTGGCCCGGCAGGGAGTGACCGGCAACACGCTGGCGCTCATCAAGCAGGGGGTGCGGCGGCCCGACATCAATCAGTGCGTGTCGGGCTGCTACTGCCCCGAGATCGTCTTCTACTGCGATCCCACTCCGAGCACGGTGATCTACTTCAGTCAGTTCCACTACGACAACAACCAGTTGCTCGAAGGCATGTCGCACGTCGAGATCTTCATGCAGATCGCGCGCGATGGGCTCAGCATTGCGACGCCGCCCACCACCGATGCCGGGCGGCGCGAGCTGGGGCTGGCGTTCATCTACTTCGGCGTGGCGCTGCACGCGATCCAGGATTTCTACTCGCACTCGACCTGGGTCGAACTGAATCACGACCTGATCCGCATCGGCGGTCACATCGACAGCGCGCCGCTGTGGAACGGCGAAGACAACTGGGGCACCGGCTCAGCCGACGTGGGCGGAGTGGAAGTCGCCGGGGTTCAGACCGGCTTCGAACGCCTCCCCACACCGTCGGGTTCGGTGACGCACGCGGCGCTCAACAAAGACCACGCGAACACCGCGCAGTCGCAGAAGGTGGTCAATCGCATCTTCCCGTTCGGCCTGATCGGCACCTACTACGAGATCGCGTCCGGTCAGAACGGTGCGAGTGGCGGCTCGTACAAGGACACCGGCCTCGCGCCGCGGCACACGATCAAGGCGTGGCAGTGTCTGCAGTCGGGCTGCACGGTCTATCAGCTCCCGCCTCTCGCGCAAGGCATGGTGGCCGCAGGGCCGCCGCCCGCACGACCCGCCGGCACCATGGACTTCAACTCGCTCGTCGCGTGGATCAACAGCGACCCGGGCATGACCGCGGCGGTCGCAGTGATGGACAGCGTGTGGGCGGCGGCCGATCAGGACAGCCCGCAGGCGTTCCCGGCGGAACTGTTCGACGCCGAAGGCTGGCCGCTGCCGGCCAGCACTTCGGTCAACGAGCTGCTGCCGCCGATCGCGCGCACGCTCAGCAAAGCGTGGCCGAATCCGTTCCGAGGCTCGGTGTCGATCCAGTTCTACCTGCCGCGCGCGGAGCAGGTTCGCCTGGAGATCTTCGACGCGGCCGGTCGTCGCGTGGCGACGCTGGTGGATCGCGCGATGGAGCAGGGGTGGAAGGACGTGGTGTGGGACGGGGCGACGGGCAGCGGGCGAGCGGCGGCGCCGGGGAGCTACCTGTGCAAGCTGAGCGCCTTCGGGCGAGTGGAGACGTGTCGGGTGGTGCTGGTGAGGTAGGCTGAGCCAGCGCTGAGAGAAGGGAGCGAGCCCATGAAGTGTGCCGAATGCGGCACTACCGTGAAGACCCGAAAAGAGAACTACCGCTATGACGAGTGCGGCCTGAAGTACGTCACCCTGGTCGGCGTTGAGGTGAGTCGCTGTTCCAAGTGCGCCAACTACGAGATTTCGATCCCGCAGATCGAAGGGCTGCACCGGCTCATTGCCCGCATCCTGATCGACAAGGCGACTCGTTTCACTGGTGACGAGATCCGCTTCCTGCGAAAGAGTCTTGGGTGGTCGGGAGCGGACTTCGCCCGCCACGTGGAAGGTTCCGGGACCAAACGAGCGTCCATCACTCGGCTCGATCTGGAGTCGCGGAATCAGGTGTGGAAGCTGGCGTCGTAGTCAGGTTCGCTCCATGCTCACCCTGCGCTGCACCGCCAAGTTGCTCACCCGACTCAAGGCCCGGCCCGAGCCGCAACCCGCGTCCTCCACTACGCGTCTCGGCGACTGGTACGCCACGATTCTCGTGGTGCGGCCCGCGCACCTCGTGATGCTCGTCAACGAGTCGACGCGGCTGACGGCGATCCTTCCCGCGCGGGAACTCTCGACGCTCGCGAAGCGGATTCCCGACGCGATTGCCGAGGTGCTCACGGCACTCGGCGCATCGCCCGAGGTGATCGCGCAAGAGCGCGGGGCGATGGCGCAGGTTGCGTTCGCCAAGACGGCGAGCCGCAGTGTGCTCGGCACGATGAACGACTTCATCTTTCAACTGGAAACGCGTGGATCGGTTCACGAAGACATGAGCCATCTCGAGCTGGCGATGATGCTCAACGGCACGCCGGTCTCGCCGCTCCGCTACAGCTTTCCGGACACCGAGGCAAAGCACGCGCTGGGCATCGCGGTCGAACCCGGTCGCCCGCGTGCCTCCGAAGCCCGCGTGGCCGCGCTCATGGCCGCGGTCATGCGGATCTGCGAGCTCAAGGTCACGCTGCGCGACATTGATCCGCCGATCTGGCGACGCATTCGCGTGCGAAGCAGCGTGACGCTCGCCGAGCTGCACGACACGCTGCAGCGGGCGATGGGCTGGAGCGACAGTCACCTGCACCAGTTCGTCGCCAATGGCAGGCGGTTCGGCCGCGTCGACCCTGAGTTCCCGAAGGTCGAGAACGAGAACAAGGTCTCGATCGGCGAGCTGCTCAGCGAGCCCGGCGACCGGCTCGAGTACGAGTACGATTTCGGTGATTGCTGGCGGCACGAGGTGGTACTCGAGCAGGTGCTCGGATCCGAACGGGACGCCTTCTACCCGCGCTTGACGGATGGCGCGCGCGCCTGCCCGCCGGAGGACTGCGGCGGGGCGGCCGGATACGAGCACCTGCTCACGGCGCTCGCGCACCCGATGCACCCGGAGCATCGCGAGCTCACCGAGTGGGTGGGCGGCGCGTTCGACGCGGAGGCGTTCGACCTGGTCGAGCGGAATCGCGCGCTTCAGAGTGCGTCGAGGCAAACGAGGCGTTAGTCGCGGCCATGCAGTGGGCGTGGCTGGTTTTCAACTCGAGCTTGCTGATGCTCGGGGCGCTCTCTCTGGCGGCGATCGCGCCGACCGGGATGGTGATGCAGGGGGAGGGGCGAAGCTTTAATAGCGGCGACGCGAAAGAAAGAATCCTTAACTAGCTTAGCTACCGATGCGGTAGTGCCTCCGACAGTCCGTCAGACAGTCGAGGCGGCAACGCGTATAGATGAGGGCGCGTGGCGTTGCAGAATTGGACGGGGCTGATTCTCGGCGCTAACGTGTCGCGAAATCGCGATTCGTGCGACACGTTTCGCTGATCTGTCGCCGAGTGCGACACATGCGACCTCGGGCTTCGCCGCGATCCATACGTCGTGACGAGTGACTGACAGGCTAGAGTCGCGACTTGAAACCCCGCATGCGTTCGATCAGGTTTCCCAACCCGCTTCACTCCTTCGGGCACTGTTGACCAATCTCGAGCTCGCGACGCATTGAGCGCGGCTCCCCACGAGGCCGCCAACTTCATGGCACAGAGGGCGAAGAAGAGCAGTGCCGCCGCCCCGCTCGGCTACGAAGCTCAGCTCTGGCAGATGGCCGACGCCTTGCGAGGCAGCATGGACGCGGCCGAATACAAGCATGTCTGCCTCGGCCTGCTGTTTCTCAAGTACATCTCCGATGCCTTCGAGGAGCGCCACGCTGCTCTGCTTGCCGAGAAGTCGAAGGGCGGCGACCCTGAAGACCCGGATGAGTACCGAGCGCAGAGCATCTTCTGGGTGCCGCCCGAGGCGCGCTGGCCGCACCTGAAGGCGCAGGCGCGCCAGAGCACCATCGGCCAGCTCGTCGACGACGCGATGGCCGGCATCGAGCGCGACAATCCGGCGCTCAAGGGCGTGCTGCCCAAGGACTACGCCCGCCCCGCGCTCGACAAGCAGCGCCTGGGCCAGCTGATCGACATGATCAGCAACATCCGCGTCGGCGACGAGGCCAGCCGCGCCAAGGACGTGCTTGGCCGCGTCTACGAGTACTTCCTCTCTCAGTTCGCCAGTGCCGAGGGCAAGAAGGGCGGCGAGTTCTACACACCGCGCTGCGTGGTCAAGCTGCTGGTCGAGATGCTCGAGCCCTACCGCGGCCGGGTGTACGACCCGTGCTGCGGTTCGTCGGGCATGTTCGTGCAGTCGGTGGAGTTCATCCGCGCGCACGCCAAGGGCAACGGTCATGGCGGCAACACCGGCGCCAAGGCCAAGGCTGACATCTCGATCTACGGCCAGGAATCGAACTACACCACCTGGCGCCTGGCACGCATGAACCTCGCCATCCGCGGCATCGACAGCGGCCAGATCGCGCAGGGCGACACCTTCCACAACGACCGCCACCCAGATCTCAAGGCCGACTTCATCCTCGCCAACCCGCCCTTCAACATCTCCGACTGGGGCGGCGAGCGCCTGCGCGACGACAAGCGCTGGCAGTACGCCGCTCCACCCGCGGGCAACGCCAACTTCGCGTGGGTGCAGCACATCGTGCACCACCTCGCGCCCGCGGGCGTGGCCGGCTTCGTGCTGGCCAACGGCTCGATGTCGTCCAACCAGTCCGGCGAAGGCGAGATCCGCAAGAGCCTGATCGAGGCCGACCTCGTGGACTGCATGGTCGCGCTGCCGGGCCAGCTCTTCTACTCGACGCCGATCCCCGCGTGCCTGTGGTTCCTCGCGCGCGACCGCAAGAACGGGAAGTTCCGTGATCGCCGCGGCCACGTGCTCTTCATCGACGCCCGCAAGCTCGGCCCCCTTGTGGACCGCACCCACCGCGAGCTGACCGACGAGGACATCGCCCGCATTACCGACACCTACCACGCCTGGCGCGGCGAGAAGGAGGCCGGCGAGTACGCCGACGTGCCCGGCTTCTGCAGGAGCGCGCCGCTCGACGAGGTGCGCAAGCACGGCCATGTGCTTACGCCTGGCCGCTACGTCGGCGCCGAGGCGCAGGAGGACGACGGCGAGCCGTTCGAGGAGAAGATGCGGCGGCTCACCGCGACGCTGCGCGAGCAGCAGGTTGAGGCCGCGAAGCTCGATGCTGCGATTGCCGCGAATCTAAGGGAGCTTGGGTATGGAGACTGAGCTCTGCGCGATTGCGCCGGCGGACTGGCAGATCAGGTCGGTCGAAGATATCTGCGTTCGCGTGACGAGTGGCGGCACACCCAGCCGACGCGAACCAGCCTACTACGCCGACGGCACGTGGCCATGGGTCAAGACGCAGGAGTTGCAGGACAAGTGGATTGATGACACCGAAGAGCACATTACTGAAGAAGCGGTGGCGTCATCGTCAGCGAAGGTGCTTCCGGCGCACACCGTCCTAGTTGCGATGTACGGCGCCACCGTGGGCCAGCTTGGAATTCTGCGACGCCCGATGACGTGCAATCAGGCATGCAGCGCACTGATCGTGAACCCGGCAGAAGCCGACTACCGATTCCTCTACTTTCAGTTGCTTCAGGTTCGTTCGCAGCTCAAGAGCCTCGCAACGGGCGCAGCGCAGCAGAACCTGAGCGGCGTTCTGATCAAGTCATTGCGCTTGCCGTTTCCGCCGGTTGAGGAACAACGTGCCATCGCCCAATTCCTCGGCACGCTGGACGACAAGATCGAACTGAACCGGCGGATGAACGAGACGCTGGAGGCGATGGCGCGCGCGCTCTTCAAGTCGTGGTTCGTGGACTTCGACCCCGTCCGCGCCAAGGCCGAAGGCCGCGACCCCGGCCTCCCCAAGCCCCTCGCCGACCTCTTCCCGGATTCCTTCGAGGACTCGGAGCTGGGGGAGATTCCGACGGGGTGGGAAGTTGGGACGATCTACAAGATCGCCGATGTTGTTTACGGCGCGCCGTTCGCTTCGTCGCAGTTCAACACCGAGGGACTTGGTAAACCACTGATTCGCATTCGAGACCTTGCGGACGAGAGCCCTGGCGTATGGACGCCCGAGGTGCACCCGAAGGGCTACGTGGTTCGCCCAGGTGATGTCGTTGTCGGCATGGACGGCGAGTTTCGTGCCTACCTGTGGGGCGGTGCAGAGGCTTGGCTGAACCAGCGAGTGTGTGTGTTCGTTCCAAAGGGAAGTGCATCAGCCGCCTTTGTCCGGAACAGCATTATCGAGCCACTGGCACATATTGAGGCGACCGAAACGGCGACTACGGTGATCCACCTGGGCAAGGGCGACATCGATCGCTTTGTGGGGGTTGTGCCGTCCGATGAAGTGCTGGCTGCTTTCAACGCGCACTGTCAGCCATGGTATGAGCGCATCGTCGCGGGCAAGCGCGACTCCCGCACCCTCGCCGCCCTGCGCGACACGCTGCTGCCCAAGCTCATCTCGGGCGAGCTACGGGTGAAGGACACCGAGCGATTCGTTCCAGCGGGCGTGGCATGACAGGCACTGCGACGCTCAGCTCCGCGATCTGCTACGCGGGGCGCGCCACGTCGGCGAGCTGGGAAGGACGCCACGTTGCCGACGCGAAGCAGTTCGAACGCTTCGTGCAAGAGGTAGTGCGCCCGCGTGTTGCCGATGTTGCCTCAACGTTCGAGTCCGACCTCCGCGGGCTTGCGACGACCGGTATGGCGACGGGGTTCGTCGAGCACCTGTTGAATGCAGTGCCGGAGCCCGAAGGCTGGGAGGTGGGGGAAGCGCTCGCGGAATGCGCGCTTCGGCAGGACTCGGGCCGCAAGGTCCACTGGCCCTGGAACACCGTCCGGGACAGGCGCACGCCGAGAGCGAGTCTTCCGGGGAGCGACCTCGTCGGTTTCTACGGAGAGGGCGATTCCGTCCTGCTCCTGTTTGGCGAAGTGAAGACATCATCAGATGCCAACACCCCGCCCAACGTGATGTACGGTGGCAGTGGGATGGCGTGGCAGCTCGAGCAAAGCGCTACGCGCCTCGACATTCAGCACGCCCTCCTGAAGTGGCTTCATTCACGATGCCAGTCTGAGCCGTACCGCGACCTGTACGAGAAGGCGGTGGGCCGCTACCTCAAGTCTGAGGGCAAGGAGCTGCTGCTCGTTGGCATCCTGATACGCGACACCGCGCCAAGCGAGTTCGATCTGAAGAGCCGCGGGCAGGCGCTGTCGAAGAAGCTCAGCAAGCCGACGCGGATCGAGCTGATCGCTTGGTATCTGCCGATCCCCATCGCGGAGTGGCCGAAGCTGTTGAAGGAGGAGGCATCGTGACCGCCGACTCCTGGATCATTCAGTCCCTCGGTGCCGAGAAGGTCCGTAAGGCCGTCGAAGAGGCTGGCCGGCGGCGCCTTCGCAGCGCGCTCGGGGTTGAAGGTGCCGGAGAGTTTCCGGACGACCAGCTTCGCTTCGTAGCGAACGGCCTTGAACTGCGCGTCTTTGAGCTGCTCGACGGAGACAACACCGAGGTCCTTCAATCCGCTGCCACGGATGCCTTCCAAGTTGCACGCGCGTTGGCGTGTCCCCGGGCGCCCATTGATGCGGCGGAATGGCTCGTGCGCCTCGGTTGCCTCGGCGTACTCGGCGACCGTGGGGCCGACGTTCGGCGTCTTCTCATCGAAGAAGACCTGCCGCAACTCCCGCTGGACTCGGAAGACTGGGGCATCCGCGTCTGGGCTTGCATCCTCGACATCTGGTTGCGGCTCTTCCGAAAGCACGGTTGGGGGGATCTGGACTTGGTGCAGCAGCGTGTGGCTGCATTACGTACCAACCAGCTCGAGCACGAACCAGAATTCCTCGTCCAGGCTGAAACGCGAAAGGACGCGCGGCCCGCGTGGGAGCTCATCTCGGAGTACCACCTCGCGAAGGCGGCCGAGATTCTCAGCATCTTTCTCACTCAGGGCTCGGTGGACGGTCACTTCGACGTGCGGGAACAGCTTGAGGCGCAGTTTGACCGCGCTATCGGTGCTGCCGGGCGTGGCCAACTCATGGAGCGCGAATCTCTGGCTCGTCTGCTCGCTCGAACCGCTCGGGCCCTCGTCGATAACAGCATCTGGACTGTGACCCGGGCGGTGAATAGCCGCGTAACGAGATTCGTGGAGTCGTTGACTTCGCGCGATCGGAAGCAGCCGATCTTCGAAATGCTCCCGCCGCAGCGTCGCACTTTGCGCGAGAAGGGCCTGCTCGGCTCGGCTCATCGCTCCGTCGTCGTGAGCCTTCCGACGTCGAGCGGAAAGACGTTCATCGCGGAGTTCCGCATTCTCCAAGCGCTCAACCAGTTCGACCAGGAGCGCGGTTGGGTCGCTTACCTCGCGCCGACCCGCGCACTCGTCAACCAGCTCACACTTCGCCTTCGACGGGACTTGGCCACCCTCGGCAGCATCGTAGAGAAGGTGAGCCCAGCGCTCGAGATTGATGGGCTCGAAGCCGGAATGTTGACCGACACTGATGCCGAACGGCAGTTTCGCATCCTCGTTACGACGCCAGAGAAGCTCGACCTCATGCTTCGTGGTGGCTGGGAAGAAAAGATAGGTCGGCCGTTGACTCTTGTGGTCGTGGACGAGGCACACGGGCTCGCATCCCAAGCGCGCGGCCTGAAGTTGGAGCTCCTGCTTGCCACGATCAACCGGGAGTGTCGACACGCGCAATTCCTGATGCTCACGCCGTTCATCCAAAACGCCGCTGAGATAGCGCGGTGGCTGGCTCCCGACAGCAACAACAGCATAGAACTCGGCGTTGACTGGAGTCCCAATGATCGCGTGATCGCTATCGCTCGACCCCAGAAGGGCCAGAGGCGCGGTGACTTCGGGGTGCGGCTTGTTACTCAGCACACGACGCGGAACACCATCGACGTGCCAGAGGCACTGGACGTTGGGGATCGGCGCCCGCTGGGGCTGTCGTGGTCTGAGGTTTCAACCTCACCGGGAAAGTTGGCGGCGGCAACCGCGCAAATCCTGCAGCGGCGTGGGACGGTGATCGTTCTTGTCGATAAGCCCCGAAACAGCTGGGGAGTTGCCGCGGCGTTCAAGGTTGAGGGAGATCACTCCGACGTTGGCGGCGCCGACCTCACGCACATTCAGCGGTTCCTTGTCGATGAGATGGGGCAGGATTTCCCCCTCGCATCGCTGCTCGAGTACGGGGTTGGTGTTCACCATTCCGGACTCTCCGAAGACACAAGAACGCTTGTTGAGTGGCTGACGGAGCAGTCGAAACTGCGCGTGCTTGTCGCGACCACGACAATTGCTCAGGGCGTGAACTTTCCCGTCTCCGGTGTCGTCTTCGCGAGCCACCAATATCCGTATGGACAAGACATGCCGCCGGAGGATTTCTGGAACATCGCGGGACGTGCCGGGCGCGTCGACCAAGGCGACCTCGGCATCGTTGCGCTTGCCGGGCACAATGACGCCAAGGCGGAGAAGCTTAAGGAGTTCATCGGCCGGTCTGTCGGCGCTCTGAACTCAACGCTGATTGAGATGGTTCAGCGCGCCGATGCTGAAGGAAAGCTGCTCCAACTCGAGACGCTTTCCTACCAGCCGGGATGGTCGTCGTTTGTGCAGTACCTCGCGCACACCTATCGGCAGATTGGGAACCACGAGCGCTTCGCCGCAGAAGTCGAGCAGGTCCTTCGCGGAACTCTTGGTTTTCAGGCGCTACGCAAGAGCCACAAGGGCTGGGCCGACCGCTTAGTGCAGGGCGTCTACAACTATGCGGAGCGCATCAAGGGCAAGCCACTGAAGCTCGTCGACGCGACCGGTTTCTCATGGGAGTCCGTTAGCAACACGCTGGTCCGCGTGAACGAGGCGAACCTGACAAGCGAGGTGTGGTCACCCGAGCTGTTCGGCACTCGCCGCGACGACCTCCGGCGCATGATGGGAGTCTTGCTTCAGGTGCCCGAACTGCGGGAGCCGCTCAAGGAGGTTACGGGCGGCGAGCAGCCGGACGGCGACATGCTCGCACGGATCATCTGCGACTGGGTGCAGGGACGCCCGCTCACCGAAATGGCGACGACGTACTTTTCGACGAAGTCGGGTGAAGACGAGGAAAGCACGGGCGACCGAGATCCGGTTGCGGCGATGACCCGCTGCTGCAGAAGTGTCTTCGGTCGGCTCACGCAGACGGCCTCGTGGGGCCTGTCCGCCCTGCAATCGCTTACGCTCGGCGACTCCTTCGACGGGATGTCCGCGGACGACCAGCGCGTTCTTCGCAATCTGCCAGCACGCGTCTACTACGGCGTGAACTCGGACGAGGCCGTTGCCCTGCGGCTTCTGGGTGTACCGCGCTCGGCTGCCGCGCCACTGGCCAAGTCGTTGGGGGTTGGCGCGTCTGAACCCCTGAACGACGTGCGAGCCAAGCTTCGGGCGTCGAATGTGAGCACGTGGCGAACCGCGCTTGGCGACCGAGGCGAAAGCTATCACCGCGTTTGGTCAATCATTGAAGGTGAAGGATGAGCGGCACCTTCTCCGAATCCGTGGTCGAACAGGCTGCGCTCGCTTGGCTCGAAAGCAGCGGCTGGTCGGTCCGGAACGGCGCCGACATCGCCCCCGGCGAGTCCGCCGCCGAGCGCGATGACTACGGGCAGGTGGTGCTCGCACAGCGGCTGCGTGATGCACTCGCCCGGCTGAATCCACAGCTTCCAGCCGATGCGCTGGACGACGCCTTCCGCAAGCTGACGCGGCCGGATGGAGCGGAGCTGGTGGCGCGCAGCCGCGCGCTGCATCGGCTGCTGGTGGATGGCGTGACCGTGGAGTACCGCACGGCCGAGGGCGAGATTCGCGGTGCGCAGGCGCGCGTGATCGACTTCGACAAGCCCTCGGCCAACGACTGGCTGGCGGTGAACCAGTTCAGCGTGACGGAGAACAAGCACGCGCGCCGACCGGATGTGGTGCTGTTCGTCAACGGCCTGCCGCTGGCGGTTGTCGAGCTCAAGAACGCGGCGGACGAGAACGCGACCATTTGGAGCGCCTGGCAGCAGTTGCAAACCTACAAGGCGGAGATCGCATCGCTGTTCTCCACCAACGCACTGCTCGCCATCTCCGATGGAGTGGAAGCGCGGGTGGGCACGCTCACCGCCGGGCGCGAGTGGTTCAAGCCCTGGCGCACCATTGCGGGCGAGGGCCTGGCCGATTCGCACCTGCCGGAGCTGCAGGTGGTGATTGAGGGGCTCTGTTCCCCGCAACGCTTCCTCGATCTGGTGCGCGACTTCATCGTCTACGAGGACGACGGCGGCGGCCGTGTCGCCAAGAAGATGGCGGGCTACCACCAGTTCCACGCGGTGCAGGTGGCGGTGCGCGAGACGCTGCGGGCGGCCGAACTGCACCGCTCGGGCGATCGGGTCGCAGAGTCTGCTGGACGCTACGAGGCCGGCAAGAAGCCGGGCGGCAAGCCCGGCGACCGGCGCGTGGGCGTGGTCTGGCACACGCAGGGTTCGGGCAAGAGCCTGACGATGGCCTTCTACGCCGGCCGCATCATCCGCGAGCCGGCGATGGAGAACCCGACCATCGTCATGCTCACCGACCGCAACGATCTCGACGACCAGCTCTTCGGCACCTTCTCGCGCTGCAAGGATCTCTTGCGCCAGCCGCCGGTCCAGGCCGGGAGCCGCGTGCACCTGCGGGAGTTGCTGAGCGTGGCGGCGGGCGGCGTGGTCTTCACCACGCTCCACAAATTCTTCCCCGAAGAAAAAGGCGACCGCCACCCGACGCTCTCCGAGCGCCGCAACATCGTGGTCATCGCCGACGAGGCGCACCGCAGCCAGTACGACTTCATCGACGGCTACGCGCGCCACATGCGCGACGCGCTGCCGCACGCCTCGTTCATCGGCTTCACCGGCACGCCGATCGAGCTGGCCGACGCCAACACGCGCGCCGTTTTTGGCGACTACATCAGCATCTACGACATCCAGCGCGCCGTGCGGGACGGCGCAACCGTGCCGATCTTTTACGAGAGCCGCCTGGCCAAGCTCGCGCTCAATGAAGCCGAGCGGCCGAAGATCGATCCGCAATTCGAGGAAGCCACCGAAGGCGAAGAAGTCGATCGCAAAGAGAAGCTCAAAACTAAGTGGGCACAGCTCGAAGCAGTCGTTGGCGCGGAGAAGCGGCTCGCCATCGTCGCGCGCGACATTGTCGACCACTTCGAGACGCGGTGCGAGGCGCTGGACGGCAAGGCGATGGTCGTGTGCATGAGTCGACGCATCTGCGTGGAGCTGCACGCTGAGCTCGTAAAGCTTCGTCCGCAGTGGGCCAGCGACGACGATGCCCGAGGCGCGATCAAAGTCGTGATGACCGGTTCGGCCACTGACCCCACCGACTGGCAGCAGCACATCCGCAACAGGCCGCGACGCGAAAAGCTGGCCGATCGTTTCCGCGATGAGGCCGACCCATTGAGGATCGTGCTCGTGCGTGATATGTGGCTCACCGGCTTCGATGCGCCGAGCCTGCACACCATGTACATCGACAAGCCGATGCGAGGGCACGGGCTCATGCAGGCGATCGCACGCGTAAACCGCGTGTTCAAAGACAAACCTGGTGGCCTGGTCGTGGACTACCTCGGACTCGCGCAGGAGCTGAAGGCAGCGCTTGCGACCTACACCGAGAGTGGAGGCACGGGTCGCACGGCGCTCGATCAGGACGAGGCGGTCGCCGTCATGCTGGAGAAATACGAGGTCTGCTGCAGTCTCTTCCACGGCATTGATTGGGCGAAGTGGACAACCGGGACCGCGCAGGAGCGGCTGAGCCTGCTGCCGCTCGCACAGGAACACATCCTGAGTCAGGAGAATGGCAAGGACCGGTGCGTGCACTCGGTGCGCGAGCTGTCGCAGGTCTTCGCGTTGGCGGCGCCGCATGCCGAGTCCCTACGCATCCGCGATGACGTCGCGTTCTTTCAGGCCGTGCAGGCCGTGCTCGCGAAGCGTGCGCCGGGCGATGCTAGACCCGAGGAGGATCTCGATCACGCCGTGCGGCAGATCATCTCGCGTGCGGTGGCTCCTGAAGGCGTGATGGACATCTTTGCCGCGGCCGGGCTCGCGAAGCCGGATATCTCGATTCTCTCCGACGAGTTTCTCGCGGAGGTGCGAGGCATGCCGCAGCGCAACCTCGCGGTGGAGCTGCTGCAGAAGCTGCTCAAGGGTGAGCTGAGCAGTCGGCGGCGCAAGAACGTGGTTCAGGCGCGGTCATTCGCCGAGATGCTCGAGCAGACGATCCGCCGCTATCAGAATCGTGCGATAGAAGCTGCGCAGGTGATCGAGGAGTTGATTGGGCTCGCGAAGGAGATGCGAGAAGCAAGTGCTCGGGGCGACGCGCTGGGTTTGAGCGAAGACGAACTGGCGTTCTACGACGCGCTGGAGACCAACGACAGCGCGGTGAAGGTCCTGGGCGACGACACGCTGCGAGTGATCGCCCGGGAACTGGTCGAGACGGTCCGCAAGAACGTGACGATCGACTGGACCCTGCGCGAGAACGTGCGGGCGCAGCTGCGTGTGCTCGTGAAGCGCATCCTGCGCAAGCACGGCTATCCGCCAGACAAACAGGAGAAGGCGACAGAGACTGTGTTGGAGCAGGCAGCGTTGTTGTCGGAAGGGTGGGCTGCAGCTTGAGGCACTCCCATCGACAAGCCGCGAGCCAGGCCGCTTTGTTGCATGCCGCCACGAGTCGCTCGGACTAGGCTTCCAGGCACAATGCGCGGCGTCATCCTCGTCACCGACCACGACTGGTTCCAGTTCCTCAGTCGCCAGCCCGACCTCGACGAGGTCAACTTCTGGCGGCCGAGCGACACGCGCACGCCTCAGCAGCTCAAGCCAGGCATGCCCGCGATCTTCAAGCTCCGCAAGCAGCACGGTGGCTGGATCGTGGGCTGGGGACTGTTCGCCAAACACGATGTGCTGCCGGCATGGCTCGCCTGGGACGCCTTCGAGCTGAAGAACGGCGCCGCGAGCTTCGCCGACATGCGGGCGCGCATTGAAAGTCTGCGCCGCGATCGCGGCGGCTCAACCGCTAACGCGGGCGACTACGACATCGGCTGCCTCATGCTGGCGCAGCCAGTCTTCCTGCCGCGCGACTCGTGGATCCGCCCGCCCGAGGGCTGGCCCGAGAATGCCGTGCAGGGGAAGTCATACGACCTCGAATCGGGCGAAGGCGCTCGCGTTTGGGCGGAATGCCTCGCGGCTGGCGCTCGGCATGGACACATCGCCGATCGCGAACGCCAGCAGCAAACGCCAGCCGATCGATACGGCGAACCCGTGCTCATTCGCCCGCGTCTCGGCCAGGGGATCTTTCGCCTGTCGGTCACCGGTGCTTACGAGCGTGCATGCGCGGTCACGGGGGAGCATTCGCTGCCCGCGCTCGAGGCCGCGCACATTCGGCCCTACGGCGACGGAGGCGCGCACGAGGTCGCGAACGGTCTGCTGCTTCGCAGCGACATACACCGACTCTTCGACAAGGGCTACGTCGGCGTGACGCCCGACTATCGCTTCGTGGTGAGCGATCGGCTGCGGAGCGACTATTCGAACGGGCGTAGCTACTACCCGCTGCATGACCAGGAGATCCGGCTGCCCGCCGCGCTTCACGAGCAGCCGAACGCGGAGTGGCTGGAGTGGCACCTGGCGGAGCGGTTCAGGGGCTAGCGGCTGCAGGCGGGCCCCCGCGAAAGTGTTGCCTGCGCCTTACGGAAAGAAGTGCCGCCGCCGCGAGTGATCGCCGATAACTCATTGCGAGATCGTCGTGGCGAACTTCTCAGGGTGCCATGCCCCGCGCACTTCGACGGCGACTTCGTGGCGAGTTACTTGCTGGACGGACGCGCGGATCCACGCCCGTCGCCACGCGACCCACACGCGAGGAAGCCCCCATGAGAGGGCTGCTGATTGCCTGCCTGCTGATCGGCTCGCTCGTCGGAGTCACATCGACTCCATTCGCGTCTCGCTCGCCTTCCAACTTCATGGCTCCGACGCGACTCGCCACCAAAGAGTGCACCGTCTGGGTGACAAGAACCGGCGCCAAGTACCATCAGTCCGAGTGCGGGTACCTACGGCAGAGCCGACGGCCCATGAAGCGGGCCGTCGCGGTCGCAGCCGGATACGAACCATGCAAACGATGCGGGGGGAGCAACTGTGAGTAGAGCGTTCTCGCTCCGAATCTTCCTGCCGAGCGGTGATCCTGCGGGGCTGCGCATCGTCGAAAAGACCAACTGGACCGGGCACGGTCTCGTGGTTCCGCGAGCGCTTTTCTCGGAGGCCAAGGCCCGCGCAGAACTGGATCGCGCCGGCGTCTACCTGCTAGTCGGCGAATCGGAGCGCGGCCCGATGAGCCGGCTGTACATCGGCGAAGGCGACCCCGTGAGGCCGAGGCTCGAGAGTCACGCGCGTGCGAAGGATTTCTGGACGCACGCTGTCGTCTTCACCAGCAAGGGCGACCCGCTCAACAAGGCGCAGGTGCAGATGCTCGAAGCGCGGCTCGTGCAACTCGCGGACAAGGCGAAGCGCTGCGAGCTGGAGAACGGCAATACGCCGCAGCCCCCATCGATGTCGGAAGCGGAGGTCGCCGAAGTCGAGGCGTTCCTCGATGACGTCCGGCTCTGCTTGCCTGCGATTGGGTACACCCAGATTGAGGTCGGCGCTCCCAAGGTTGCGAAAGCGCAGCGGCTGTTCTTGAAGGGACGCGGGATTCAGGCCGAAGGTGCGGAGACGGCGAGCGGTTTCGTTGTGTTCGCCGACTCCGGAGCCACCAGCGATGTGGCGCCGTCCTGTCCAGCATCTCTAATCGAGCTTCGCGATGAGCTGCTTCGAAATGGAGCGCTTCAAGCCCGCGGCGAAAAGTGGGTCCTTTCGACGGATTACGTTTTCTCTTCGCCGTCCACAGCTGCTGGCGTGTTACTCGGCTGCTCGTGGAACGGACTCGATGCATGGATGACGACCGACGGTCGAACGCTGAAGGAATTGCGGGAAGGAAGCAGCGACTGAGCGACATGCAGCATCGAATCACGGCCTCGTTGCTCTACAACCTGGTCCTCTGCCCTCATCGGGTTGAACGCGACATGTTCTCGGACCCCATCGAGAAGGATCCGCCGAACGCATTCGTCGAATTGCTCTGGGAGCGCGGCAGCGCCTTTGAGTCATCAGTAGTCGAGGCGCTTCGTCCTGAGCCGCTGAACCTGCGAGCTGGCAATGACGAGGCTCGGGTTCGCGCGACGCTCACGGCCATGCGCGAAGGCGTGCCTCTCATCATCGGCGGGCGGCTGGAGTCAGACGACCTCTTGGGCGAACCAGATCTGCTTCGTCGAGAGGGCGATCGCTACATCGCGGGCGACATCAAGAGCGGGCGGGGCTTGGAGGGCGGTGATGAGGGCGATGGAGGCCGGCTCAAGCTTCACTACGCCGTTCAGCTTGGGCTCTACACCGACCTCCTGGAACGGCTGGGCTGGTCCGTTGCACGGCGGGCATTCGTTTGGGACGTCGAGTCACGCGAAGTCTCGTACGACTTCGAGCTGCAGCAGAGCCCGAAGACTCCGGGGACATGGTGGGACGCGTACCAGAGTCATCTCGAGCTCGCTCGCGGAATTGCCAATGGAGTCGAGAAGACGACCCCGGCACTTTGTGGCGACTGCAAGATGTGTCACTGGATGTCCGCTTGTTCTCGTAAGGCCGAGGAAGTGGGCGATCTTTCGCTCATTCCTGAAGTCGGCCGTAGCCGGCGCGACAGGCTCGGCAGGCGCTTTCCAAACATTCGCGCCTTCGCCGCGGCTGACCTCACGGCGATCGCAGCGGCTGAGTCTGAAGTGCTCAAGGGCATCGGGGTGGGGCAGGCACTGAGATGGCAGGCGCGGGCCCGACTTCAATTGGACCCTGCAGCTCACCCCTACTCGGTCACGGAGTTGGAACTCCCATTCGGCGAGACGATCCTCTACTTCGACGTCGAGACCGACCCGATGCTCGATTTCTGCTACCTCCACGGATTCTGGGTGGTGGACGTGGCGGGTAAACGTTTCGTCGAGTTTCACGCGGCCGACGCAACTCGAGCGGAAGAGCGAAGCGCGTTCGCCAGTGCAGTCGACTTCGTCCGCTCGCTGCCCACCGCGCCGATCGTTCACTATGCGCCGTACGAGCGTGTGACTTGGCGTGGGCTGGGGGAGCGCTACCCTGATGTCGCCACCGCCGACGAGGCGCAGGCGCTCCTGTCGACACCTCGTGCGTTTGATCTCTATCACGGCGCGATCCGACCACACACGATCTGGCCTACGCGCGACTACTCGATCAAGTCAGTGGCGAAACACCTCGGGTTTTCGTGGCGCGACAGGCATCCATCAGGGGCCGCGAGTATTGAGTGGTTCCAAGCTTGGCTGAAGAGCGGTGACCCTGCCGAGCTCCAGCGAATCCTCGACTACAACGAGGATGACTGTCGGGCGATGGAGGTGGTGCTGGACGCGCTTCGGAAGCTTCCCGTTAAGACCCATTAGCAGTCCGCGGCCTTGCGCTGCGCGCCGCACCGAACCCATTTCGCGGCGCGGTGCGGATCGATCTCGCGATGGCGGGGGCGGGGCCTGCGGAGCTCGAGGTGTTCGGCGTCGACGGGCGAAGGGTGCGGACGTTCTTCGTTTCGCCGGGTGCGGCTGGCGAGCGCTCGGTGTCATGGGACGGGCGCGATGCTGATGGGCGCGATGCGCCTGCCGGGATCTACTTCGTGCGACTGGTGGCGGGCGGGACTGCGGCAATGCGGCGGGTGGTGAAGTTGCGGTGAGGGGCTGCGCTCGAAGGAGTCATTGGTCGAAGAACCCACTGGACCCTGCGCATGCGTTTCGGCACCATGCGACTCGTGCCCACCAAGCTTGGTTCACCCCATGCGGACTCAATCGCACACGAACTTCTCGACTCGTTTCATCGCGAGCTGACTCGCTTTCGGCAGGGCATCCAGGACCGCGGGCGGCGCTACCATCGCGCGGGTCGTGTGGGGCCACTCGCGATCGAACCCGGGCGCGTGCTGGCCGCGGTTCAAGGCGAGCGGCTCTACCGCACGAGCTGGACCGTCCATCAGTCCGGCTGGACTCCCGCGTGCTCATGCCCGGTCGCACCACGCTGCAAGCATGCCTACGCGCTCGGCCTGAGTCTCATGAATGGTTTGATCGACGAGGACCTGCTCGGGCTGGACGCAATCGACCGGCTGTTCTCGGTGATCGACGACCGCGGCGGGGCGGATGCCGCGATTCCGGCTCGACCACCCACCCGCGCGCTCTCGTCGCGCGCGCCGAAGTCGAAGCGCATCGAAGCTTCTGCTCCGCCCGTACCCGCCGAGCCACCGCCTTCCGCGTCGCTCGCCGAGCTTCGACGCGCGTTCGGCCGCACAAATCGAGCGCAGGTGTTGTCACGCATGCTCTTCGAGGCCGGAATCTCCGGCGTGGATCCGTCGCATCCGGCATTCATTCCCGGTTTCGACGAGCGCGATCCCGAGCTGCAAGCCTGGTTGCTGGCGCGCGAACTCCTGAGATGGACACTCGGCGAGCTGCCACCGGCGCTCGAACCATTTCGTGAGCGGCCGGACCTCGCGGATCGTCAGTCGAGATCGCAGCTACCCGTGCTCGACGAAGCACTGCGGAACTGGGCGAGTCGGCGTGCTGCTCGAGCAGAGCGTAGTCTTCGAGTCGTCATGAGCCTCGGCGTCACGGCTCGCGGCGACATCCAGTTCTCGATTCAAGCACAGCAGAATTCGCCCCGCCTCCGCAACGATCCGCGCACACTGGATCAACTCCGCACGTTGCAATCGGAGGCTCGTCGCCGCTCTGAACTCCTCACGCGGGAGCACGCGGAGTTACTCGACGCGTTGATCGCGATGAACGACGTGTCGGGCGGTGCCTGGTACTCGCGAGGCCGGTCGGCCTCTCCGCGCGGGGCGCTCGCGGACTTCCTGTTGCAAGTCATGCCGTCTTCGGCTGTCGTCTGGAGCGACGCGATCACGGAGTCGGTGGCGACGCGGTGCGAGATCGTGCCGGGTGAGTCGGTGCGCTTCGAACCGACCCCGGTGCGTATCGTGCCGAGCTTCGAGCTCGACCGGGATCAAGCAGTGATACGGCTCGAGGTGCAGTGGCCCGACGGGCGCCGACGAAAGCTAACGGAGGTCTTGCACTTCGCCGAACGTGGTCATGAGTCGGAGCCACCGCTGGGAGTGGTGCTCTCCGGCGGGATCTTGCATCCGGTGTCGGACTCGCCTCCCGCCGAGGTGATCAACGTGTTGCGAGGCGAAACTCCGTTGCGACTCGATCGCAAGCTCGGCGAGCCTCTGATCCGAGCACTCGCGGACGCGATTCCCACCGCCCGTCAGGCCGTCCAGACGCTCACGCAGCGCCACCGCGCTCAGCCCACGGTGCTCATGCGACTCGATCCGGACGACTGGCTGCAGCTCCGATTACTGGCGCACGGCGGCGAAGCGGTGTGGACGCCCGGTTCGCCCTCAGATCTCTCGACTCCGTCGTTCGAGTACACGCCGACCGGGCGGTGGGAGCGGGCACCGAGCACCCCGAGCGAGCGACGCTCGCTCGCAGCCACGGCATTGCCGATCGAATCGCTGCCCGTCGAGGCATTGCCTCACCCAACGGATGGCGAAGCGCCCACGCTCGAGTCATTGGCAACCGGTTCCGAGTCTGCGGGTGCCCGGCCGGTTGACGAGCCATGGTTTCATGAGCCGGATGAGAAGTGCGTGGAGCCCGCGATGCGATGGCTCGAATCGCTCGGAGCAAAGCCCGGGTCGGCTGCGGCACCGCGTGGGCGCGGGCCGGCGGCGCCCGATCCGCACCTCGGTTGGTGGGTGCGACTCGGCTCCCGAACGGTTCCAGCGCTTGAGGAGGCATGGCGAAGTCGTCCTCGCGACATTCGCTGGTACGGCAACTCCGCGATCGACCGACTCCTCGGCGGCCATCGCTCGTTGACGCCGCGGGTTCATGCGCATCGACATGGCGTCGACTTGCTCTCCGTCTCCGCCGAGTGGGAAGCCGAAGGATTGCGCGTCACGGATGAGGATTTTGCGGCGCTTCGCTCGTCGGCGCTTCCGTGGGTCAAGCTGAGCGGCGGGTGGACGCGGCGGGAGACCCTCGATGTGAACGATCGCGTCAGTGAGGTTCTCGCAGATCTCGGCGTCGAGCTGGGGGCGGGCGAGCAACAGCTCTCGGTGTGGCAACTCGCGCAGGCGCGCGAAGAGACGCTGGCGGCGTTGGAGGAGATGGGCGCCGATGCCGAGGCGATCGCCGCGGTTCGTGCTCTACGTGAACGTGTGGCGGCGTTCGAGGGGTTGCCGACGTGTGAGTTGCCGCCGGGCTTCCAGGGGGAGCTGCGTCCCTACCAGCGCCGTGGGCTCGACTTCCTGGCGTTCGCATCGTCGCTTGGGCTCGGCACTGTGCTCGCGGACGACATGGGACTTGGCAAGACGATTCAGGCGCTCGCCTGGGTGCTTCACTTGCGGGCAGCCGGCACGCCCGCTGCGCCAACGCTGGTCGTGTGTCCGGCATCGGTCCTGCACAACTGGGAGCGCGAGGCCGCGCGATTTGCTCCCGACCTTCGAGTCTTGCTGATGACCCGCGGTACTGACCGCAAAGGACGATTTCACGAGCTTGCGAACTACGACCTGGTCATCACCAACTATGCGCTGCTGCGGCGCGACATCGAATCCTGGCGGACGATTCCGCTGCTCGCAGGGATTCTCGACGAAGCGCAGCACGTGAAGAACCCCGACTCTGACATCGCGCGAGCGGTGAAGCAGCTTCAGGCCACGCATCGGCTGGCGCTCACGGGCACGCCGATCGAGAACCGCGCGCTCGACCTGTGGAGCATCGTGTCGTTCGCGAATCCCGGCTACCTTGGGACCCGCGCGGAGTTCTCGCGTCGCTTTGATCGCGCCGACGCGCCGCCCCATGCGCGTCGCCTGCTGGCCGCCAAGCTTCGGCCCATGCTGCTGCGCCGACTCAAGAAGGAAGTCGCGCCGGAATTGCCGGAGCGCATCGAGGAGCTTCGGAGCTGCGAGATGTTGCCCGCCCAGCGGAAGTACTACCTGGCCGAGCTGGCTCGCGCGCGGCGCGAGGTCATGTCGCTGGCGGATGAGGGGGGAGTCAAGCAGCACAAGATTCAGATTCTCGCAGCGCTTACGCGGCTCCGGCAGATCTGCTGCCACCCGCAACTCGCAGGGGCCACGCGCTCGGTCGGCTCCGGCAAGTTCGAGGCGCTCTTCGAACTCCTGGAGCCGCTGCTCGCCGAGGGACACAAAGTGCTGCTGTTCTCCCAGTTTGTAAAGGCTCTCGAGCTGGTGCGTGCGGAGATGCGCACGCACCGCATTCCGCACCACCTGCTCACCGGAAGTACGACTGATCGCGGGCGCGTCGTGGGTGCGTTCGAGAACGACCGGGCGCCGTGCGTGTTTCTGATCTCACTGCGGGCAGGAGGGACCGGGCTAAACCTGACCGCCGCGTCCTACGTAGTGCTGTTGGACCCGTGGTGGAATCCGGCAGTCGAAGCGCAGGCCATCGATCGCACGCATCGGATCGGCCAGGATCGCACCGTCATCGCCTATCGGTTGCTCATGCAAGGAACGATCGAGGAGAAAATCTGGGAGCTGCAACAGCGCAAGGCCGAACTCGCGAGCAGTCTGCTCGGCGAAGACGGCTTTGCGCGCAGACTGGACCGGGAATCGCTGGAGTATCTGTTTGCGGAAGAGTAGGAACCCGGCTCTCCCGCCGAACCTCTCGCCCCTTTGCACTGCGGCCGCGCCGGCGAAGCGTCGATATTCCCGCCCATGCCCCTGGCTTCGATCGATACCGTGGGAACCGCCGCCGCCGCGGCTATCCGTCGCTTCCCGATTGCGCTCGCGAGCGCGTGGGCCTGCGCCGCGTTCTTCGTGGCGATCATCCTCTGGAATGGCCAGCATCCCGGCTGGATGGCGGCGGCTTTCGCGGCGATGCTCGGCCTGCCGCTCTTCGCGGCGATCGAGCTGTGGAGCGAGCGGCGCCGAAGTGATGCCGGTGCGCCTTCGCGAGGTGTCGCGCCGCTGCTGTTCGTACTCTCACTCGCCGGCCTCGTCGCCTTCGCTCTTCAGTGGCCGCACTGGAACCAGTCGCTTCAGGTGCGCGCGTTCGTCCAGTGCCTCGTGCTCGTGCACGCGATCGCCGCGGTGCTGCCCTATGTGGGAGTGCGAGAGCCCAACGGATTCTGGCAGTACAACCGCTCGCTCCTGCACCGATTCGCTCTCTGATCGGCGACAACCATTCCTTCCGGCTGGCGACAACTATTTCTACCGTCGTTTGAGCGTCAGCTCTTGTTCTCCTTGCCCTTCTTCGATGCCTCCAAGCGGTAGCTGGCCAGATTCAGTTCAAGGATGACGCTGTGATGGACCAGCCGGTCGATCGCGGCCGCCGTCGTCATCGGGTCCTTGAAGATCGACTCCCACTTCGAGAACGGCAGGTTGCTTGTCAGGATCACGCTGCCGCGCTCGTAGCGGTCGGCGAGGAGCGCGAACAGCACCTCGATCTCCTCGCGGTTCTGCTGCACGTAGCCGATGTCGTCGATGATGATCGCGTCGTGGCTGGCCAGCCGCTTGAGCACGCGGGCGGGCAGGCGCTTGCGATCGAACGTCGCGAGGTTCTTCTCGAGCGGCAGACGCGACTCGCGCAACAGCCGCGCGATCCGGTTTGCCCGGCGCACCTCGCTTTCGCGTCGCGTCAGCTCGAGCAGGTCGCGCTCGTGCGCGAGATCCTCCTTGCGGGGCCTTGTCCGCCTGCTCCGTGTAGCACTCGCGGATCGTCGGCAGGTGCAGATCCTTCAGATGCTGCGTGAGCTCGGTCTTCAGCGCGCCGCTCAGCGTCATCAGGCACCGACCAGAAGCGCGTCGTAAGACGACAGGTTCACCTCGGCGATGGTCACCGCCGTCACCTGCGGCAGCGGATCGCCGGAGTGAACGATCCTTGAGACGGCCGCCACCGAAAGGGACTTCTCCCTCTGAATGCACGCCATCAGACGCCTCACCTGCCCGTCGGTGACCATGCAAGTCCCCCCTCACGGGGAACTTAGACGACCACCAAGTTGCGCTCCCAACGGGAGTTCTAATTGTCGCTGATCACGCAAGACTCGTTTCAGCGAAGCGCAGATCGTCGCCTTGCTGAAGGAGTGCGAGGCCGGAATCTACTGGGTCCGTCTCACGCAGAGCGCGAAACAGAGCACTACTCGGGTGGTCGTCGTCGAGTAGCATGCGGGCATGCACGCTCGCCCCGAGGGACCCGTCATCAGACTCGCTCCACGATTCGGCGCGATGCTCGCGCTGGTCAGTCTGCTTTGCTCGCCGCTGGTTGCAACGGCCTCGACGGTCCGCTACGAGCGCGTCTTGCCGCTCTCGGGCATCGAGCGGTTCTCGGGTGCCGGCGATGCCGCAGCGATCGACCTCGCCACGTGGCGTCAGCTCGCCGATGAGTTGCAGCGCGCGACCGAGACGCCGTTCACGCCGGGTGCTGCCGAGATCGCGCGCCTCGAGCGCGCGGCGCAGGTTCGCGCGGCGATCCCGCTCGCGGTGATCGACGCCCGCTACGAGCGCAGCGAACCGGCAGCAGCGAACGCCACGTCTGCAGCGCCCGCGCCCGCGCCAGTGACTCGCCGGGCATTCGCGTTCTCGCCGCTTGTCGATCGTACCTATCGGGCTGACGTGAGCTTCCGCCTCGATCCGGCGCTCTGGTTCTCGAACGACGCGCCACTTCCGCAGCAACTCACCTTTGACGCCGGCGACGGACTCGGCGCGCGCACGATCACGCCCGACGCACTCGTTCGCGTTCGCTACGCAGCCACCGGCGCCAAGCGTCTCGAACTGCGCTACCAGACCGCCGCCGGCGACACTCGCATCGCTCGCGCGACCTTCACGGTCGAGGCCCTCGCATCGCCGACCCCCGACGACACGCTGCACATCACCGCGAGCATTCCCTACCAGGGTATCGCGGCGACCGCCGATGCCTACGTGCGCCTGGCACCCGGCCACACGCAGCTCACCAATCCGGTGGTGCTCGTCGAGGGCTTCGATCTCGACAACTCGATGAACTGGGATGAGCTCTACACGCTCATGAACAAGCAGGGTCTCGCCGACAGCCTGGCGGCCGACGGCTTCGATGCGGTGGTGCTCAACTTCACCGACTCGACGGAGCCCATTCAGCGCAATGCGTTCGTGGTCGCAGAGCTGATCCAGCAGGTGCAGGCGGCGATCGATCCGTCGGCCACCCTCGGCATGATCGGCGCCAGCATGGGCGGGCTGTGCTCGCGCTACGCGCTCGCCTACATGGAGGCCAACGCACTTCCGCATCGCGTGCGCACCTGGATCGCGTTCGACTCACCGCACGGCGGCGCCGTCATTCCGCTCGGCATTCAGTACTGGGTGGACTTCTTCGCCGGTCAGTCGGCCGACGCCGCACTGCTGCGCGATCAGCTCAATCGCCCCGCCGCGCGCCAGATGCTGCTCTCGCACTACACCACGCCCGCCACTTCGACTGCGGCACCCGACCCGTTGCGCGCCACGATGCTCGCGGACTTCGCGGCGGTGGGTGACTACCCGGCACTGCCGCGCACGGTCGCGGTCGTGAACGGCAGCGGCGCTCAACAGTCGCAGGGCTTCCTGCCGGGCGATCAGCTGGTGCGCTACGAGTACAGCGACTTCCTGTTCGCAGCGACCGGCAACGTGTGGGCACTGCGCGACCAGACCAGCCAGATGATCTTCGATGGCCGGATCCGCATCTTGTTCTCGACCACCACCAGGCAGGTCACGGTGTCGGGCTCGCCGGCCTGGGACGGCGCACCGGGCGGCTGGCGCTCATCGATGGCGCAGATGGATTCGGTTACGGCTCCCTTCGGAGACATCATCGCGTTGCACGGCAACCACTGCTTCATCCCCACCGTCAGCGCCCTCGCGCTCAGCACCACCAACCCGTTCTACGACGTGCTCGGCGACCCCGATCTGGTGTCGCACACTCCGTTCGATGCGTTGTATGTGCCGGTAGGGAATCAGCCACACGTCGAGGTCACGGCGGAGAACGCGTTGTGGTTCCGGGCCGAGCTGGCGCAGTCGGCGGTGGGGGTTGCACCGCGTGTCGCACCGGGGCTGGCGCTGCGCGCGGCGCCCAATCCGTTCCGCGACGCGGTGCGGATTGAGCTGGCAATGTCGGGAGCGGGACCCGCAACCCTTGAGGTCTTCGGGCTCGACGGGCGGCGCGTGCGGACGCTGCTCGCCGGGAACGGTGTAGCTGGAGCGCGCGCAATCCTCTGGGACGGTCGCGATTCCGATGCGCGCGAGGTCCCGCCCGGGATCTACTTCGTGCGGCTCGCGGCGGATGGCGTGGCGGTGACGCGGCGGGTGGTTCGGTTGCGGTGAGAGCGCGACAAAGTGTCGGGAGATGTGCACAACCTCGTGCGACTTCACACCTGGCCGCTACGCGCCGACCAACTCCGCACTCACCATCGCCTCGAGCGCCGCCCGCAGCACATCCGCCGCCATGCGCACCGACGCTTCGTCACACTTCGCACCTGGGAGCGCCAGCTGCATCTCGGCGAGTCCCGCCTGAGTGCCGGGGTAAAACGTCCAGTCCCACAGCTGCGACTTGGCGTTCAGCACCTGGAGCGCCGAGATCATGCCGCCCGACCTGAACAGCGCTCGCGCGGCATCCGGTTGATTGGCGCGCAACACCATCGAGCGATCGAGCAGGTCGTTGCCGGTCGTGATCGGCGGCTCGGCGAGGTAGGCCATCGTCGCGGCCGCCGTCTGCGCGCGTGAGTCGCCCGCGCCTTCCGCGGCGTGCTTCATCGCCTGCTTCATCGCGAACTGCTGCAGGCCGCGCAACACGTCGGGCTCCCGGCCCGCACCGCGTGCCGCAAAGCTGAACGAGGTCCGTACGTCAACGAACACGCGCGCCACCGTTCGCACATCCTGGTCCTTGGACCATGTGCCGATCTCCATGGACCAGCGGTCGATCGGCATACGCAAGCCCGGTGCGGTGGGGATGCCGTAGGTCGGATCGAGCTTTCGGTGCTCGACTACTGTGGCGCCGAGTCGCGTCGCCAGTTCTTCGCTCGCGGCGCGTTGACGCGGGGTGTTGATCGGCGAGAACACCGAAAGGATCGTGAGGATTCCGAGTGGCGGCGCGGTCACGAAGCGCACCCAAACGTGGTCCACGATCCAGTTCGCGACTTGTGCACCGCCCACGTAGTCGAGCAGGTGCGGGTAGAACCACACGGCGTCCAGCGTCCACACGGAAAGCTGAAACATGCTCCAGACCACGATGATCCCATCGATCTTGGACGCTGAGCCGGTAGGTGCGGGGCTCAAGCTGGGCGTCGACGAATCGGCGGGGCTGCCGCCCTTCCCGAGCTGCAGGTCGAGGTCGAAGCCGAACTGGGATTTTTGCTGCGGCTCACTCATGAGTTCGCATGGCTCCCCGTGGTTCGGCGTTCGTCGGGCCTGGGCATCCGCCGGCGACACAAATATCGGCGGATCGCGGGCCGCGCATGAGCCCACAAAATCGATTCTCGATCGCGGGGGAGTCGTCCTCGGCATTGACGAAGGCGAGCTGCGGCATGCCCGCGCCGTGCTCGTCGGAAGTGACGCCGAGGATGAGGAACGGTAGGCGCTCCAGCGGATGGTCGCTCCAGGTCCAAGACCTCAATGGGACGGCACTCATGCTTCTTTGGCGGGTCCCGGCGGGCGGGCGAAGTGAAATTCCTAGCGGTCCGCCGGGAAAGGGCTAGGCTGGCTCGCGCGCGGATTCTGGATGGTGCTGCCGATCAGGCCGGAATTCGGTGCGCGTGACGTGGTGCAAGGAGAGGCGGGGGTTTCGAATGTGTTCGAGCGGGACCTGTTCGTCCTTTCGCGCGGATCGCCTCGACCGGGATCCGTTGGGCCGATGCACGAGGAGGCATGTCATGAGACGACTGATGATGGCGGTCTTGATGTTCGCATTCGCGATGACGATGAGCGGCTGCTACGCCGCACGCGTCGAGACGGGGCTGACGCCGTCGACCCAGGTCATCAAGAAGGACTGGGCGGCCTGCTGGGTGTTCGGACTCGTGCCCCCTCCGACGCTGCAGATGGCGTCGTACTGCCCGAACGGCGTGGCAGTCGTCGAGACGCAGCTCTCGTTCCTCAACATGGTGGTCGGCAACCTGACCTTCGGGATCTTCACGCCCATGACGATCCGGGTGACCTGCGCCGAGAAGTCTACCTCGTCCTTGGTGGAGCCGGCCTTCGACTTCGCACTCCAGGTGAACGCCTCCGATCGCGAGATTCGCGAGACTTTCAATGACGCGGCGCGGATGGCTATGAAGACCGGCCGTGCCGTTCTGGTGCAGCTTCCGTCCAACTAGAGCATCGGGGGGCCGCGGACTGAGATCGTCCGCGGCCCCCGTCGGTTCTGGCCCGCGACCCGCGCCGCGCAAGGCTCGCCGGGAACACGACGCGTCCGGGCAAACGACGCGGCACCGGCGGCCGCAGCGCAACCGCCGGTGCCGAGCAGATTCGCGACTAGCGCAGTCGCACTGCTCGCACGGTGCGCACGACGGTTTCATGACCGCCGCGCACGACCGCTCGCGCGAAGTAGAGCCCCGCGCCCGCGGTGCTCGGCGCATTGGCATCGAAGCGATGTTGCCCCGCGGACAGACTGCCGTCCTGCAGCGTCGTGAGTCGCCGACCTCGCACATCGAAGAGTTCAATCGTCACCTGCGCCGCTTCCGGCAGTTCCAACGCAAAGGCGAGCGAGCGCGAAGGCGATCCGGGGCTCGAAAACTGCAAGGCGCGCCCGGACGAGGCAACGGGTGTTTCGGGAACGTCCACGATCGGCTGGACGATCTTCACCCACGCGCTGGCTGGGCCATAGACGATCTGCATGGAGTTCATCACCGGGACACCATTGAGCGTGAGAAGGTCGAAGGTGCCGGTATGCGACGCGTAAGCGAGCACTTGAAAGCTGTCACCTACGACCGGGGTGAAGTTGGGCAGCGCGTTGAGGTGAAGCGCTCCCGCGATGGTCATGGAGCCCGAGGAGGTGATCGTGTCCCGCTCTCCGGCCGCAAAGTTACCGACATCGAACAGCGTGTGGCTACTGGATTGCATCACGAGTCGCTCAAAGTGAAGGTCGTTCACCGAAGGACCCGGGTCGATTGTGCCATTGTTGACCGCGGTTCCGACCAGCGTGCCGTTTCCAGCGAGCCGCCCGAGCGGCCGGATCAAGAGCGGGCTCGTGACCGCGTTCTCGATGAAACCGCGGGTCATCGCAACCAGACCGTTGACGCGCGTGCTGTCGGTGCCGTTCAGGTCGACCTCGACGCCGGGTCCGATCACGAGCGCGCCGTCGATCGTGACGCCGGAGGCGAGCGGTGCACGGCCGAGCGTCACGTCGCTGGT
The DNA here is from genome assembly GCA_013140805.1 of Candidatus Eisenbacteria bacterium. Lineage (NCBI taxonomy): Bacteria > Candidatus Eiseniibacteriota > Candidatus Eiseniibacteriota bacterium. The sequence goes on along the minus strand of JABFRW010000010.1, from coordinate 15,234 downwards.
CGGAAGAATGACGGCTCCCGAGTCCACCTGAATGCTGGCCTCGAGTCGACCGAAGCCGACGAAACTGCTCCCGGGTTCGAAACGGAAGCGCGTGCCGTTCATGCCCTGCCCTACACCGAGCACCGGGCCCCTGAAACTGATTCCCGACGCACCGGTGGAGAGGATTCGCCCGACCGGCCGGATCGGGCCGCTGATCCTGCCGGTGCCCGTGACGCGTTTGTCGAGACCCACGTGAATCCCGCCTGGCGGGCCGTTCAGCAACCCCCCCGTGAATTGCACGTTTCCGACCACTGCCGAATCGGCATCGTGCAGGGTCACGACGAATCCTGGCACGTCGAGAGTGCCGAGGAAATGGAATCCCAGCGGAGACGTGTCGCTTCCCAAATGCATGAACCCATCCGGCGTGATTCGGCCCGTGGTATCCGCCACCGCAAAGATCGAGGAGAGCGCCTGTCCGGAGCCGACGATTTGTCCACCGGCGATCGGCTGGATCACTCCGCCCAGCGTGTTGCCGAGGTCGAGGTCCATCACTCCGCGATTGATGAGCGAACCTGCCAGGTGCAGCACGGCGTCCGACGAGACATAAAGTTCGCCGGTCGGCCACACGTTGCCCGAGATTACCGGGCGGTCGAGCCACAGGTCGGCGTTGTTATAGACGCGCACGATTCCGGGTGCGTTGCTCGCACCGGAGGACAACCCTGCCAGCTCAAAGGTGTCGGTCACGTGTACGGACGTTCCCGTGCCAAGGATGTTCACGCTTCCTTCGCTACCGGGCTGAGTGGCGATGCCGAGCGAATGGACCGTGGCCTGGCTTCCGTCGCTGGCAGAGAACTGGCCTTGTCCCGCGCGGCCGACGAGCAACGCGTGGTCCACGATGAGAGAGCTGCCCGCGTGTTTCATGGTCAGATCGCCGAAGTTGTTCGCGCCGTCACCCACGATGGCATTGAAGTCATGCACCGTGAGATCGGAACCGTAGAGGACCGACAGCCCGCCCAAGCCGTTGCCTCCCACGTTGAGGGCGGGAGCGGTTGGGCTGTTGATGACGGCCTGCGCGTTGTCGTGCAGCTCTAATATCGGGACTCCGGTCGCGCTGCCAATCGTCAGCGGATTGCCGTTCAAGTCGAGCGTTCCCCCTCGCACTTGCAGGTAGCCACCCGTAAAGTCCAACTCGGTTGCGGGATTGCCCACGAACAGCGAGCCGGTTTCGAAGCGCGCGCCTTCGCGAATCTCGAGTTCACCGGCGCTGCCATCGGGGTCGAAAAGGTAGGTGCTGCCGGCGACGTCGGCGACGCCGCCACTCTGGACCGAGAACAGGCCCGAGTTGGCTGCGGTTCCTGCCAACTCGTTGTGTGCAACGTGGAGGTTGCCCCCGACATTCAGGCGGGCGCTGTCCGATGCGCCCAGACCAGCCACGACAAGGGTTCCAACTCCGCCGAAATTCTGGCCCATGAACATCGAACCAGTGACGTCCATCTTGGCGCCGAACAGCACGCCCGCATGGCCGGTGCCGTTCGTCCCGATCTCCATCGGGTCGGTGCTGCTGTTGTTGACGATGAATCGCGAGCGCGGAAACGGAGACGTCGATGACACGCCCGAGACCACCAGCGTTCCCTGGCCGCCTGGAAGCATGCCGAACTCAGGTGGGTTGGCGAGCGTCACCGTAGCTCCGTCCAAAATGTTGAAGATGCCAGCGCCCTGGTCCCCGAACGAGGTCCGGCCGGTGGCAGAGCTTGCGGTGACACTCGTGCCGGAACCGGTCACGGTGAGAGTTCCCTGGTGGCCGGCCGGCGCCGCGACATAGAGATTCCGAAGCAGGGTCAATGATCCAGTATCGATCGTCAGTTTCGCGGTGTCCCCGGTCTGCGCGATACCGAGCAGCGTGGTGGCCGTGTGCGCGGTCGGAAATCGGAACGTTACGACGCCATCCCGCAGGCCGAGCTCGTCCGACGCGGGCACCGCGGAGCCGAACGTCACGGTATAGGTGTTGTTGAGCGGGAACAGGAGCCGGTCGATGGCCGCCGGGACCTGAGCGGGATTCCAGTTGTTCTGCACGCCCGCGGCCCCGCCGGCGACGTTGATCCAGTCGAGGTTGGCGGCCCGGACGAAGTCGGCCAGTAGCAGCTGAAAGCTCAGCACCAGGCCGAATGCTGAGGCGATGCGGCGAAAGTTCTTCACGGATCTCTCCTACAAAGCATGGGGAGTGGTCCGACTTCTCGGGACCCAATAGCCAACCCGTGGGGGCGGCTCAACGCGGTCCAGCGGCAGCGGCGGGACGTGAGTACTGGCGACGGAATCGAGCAGGAACGGACATGCGTCTCCGAGCTCGAGGGGAGCGAGGCCCGCCACTCGCCGCCATGGACGACCGTTACCAACCCGCCGAGCCGGACCTGGCCGGAGCATCGACCGCGCGTATCGCTGAGCGCCGAGCCTTCGCCTTCACGCGGCTCCGCCCTCACACTTTGGTGTCGCACACGCCGTTCGACGCCGTGTACGTGCCGACCGCGAGTCAGCCGCACGTCGAGGTCACGGCGGAGAACGCGGCGTGGTTCCGTGCGGAGCTGGAGCAGTGCGAGGTGGGGGGGGGCGCGCGGGTGATGCCGGCGCTCAGCCTGCGCGCGGGGCCGAACCCGTTCGGCGGCACGCTGCGCATCGACTTCGCGGTTGCGGGAGCGGGGCCGGCGGCGCTCGAAGTGTTCGGGATCGATGGGCGGCGCGTGCGGGCTCTGCAGTCGGCCGCGGTCACGAGCGGAACGCGCGCGGTGTCGTGGGACGGGCGCGACGACGGCGGCCGCACGGCTCCGCCTGGCGTCTACTTCGTGCGGCTCTCGGCGGACGGGGTGGCGGTGACGCGGCGGGTGGTGAGGTTTTGGTGAGGGGGCCTCACGACCGCCACGGCCCTCCCGGATTCCACGCGCCATTCGATCGGCGGTCATGCCGCAGATCGTCGAGGATTGGGAGCAGGAACGCGCCGAGCAGTGCTGGGTAGTCAGACCGTCGTGGCACTGGCCACACCGAGTCTTCCAGACCCATTTCGATCTGCAGGATCAAGCGCGCCTTGCCGCATCGCGCCGGCAGTGTCACTCGGGTGCCTGCGTACTCGTCTCCCTCTCGGATGGCCTCGATCTGAATTGCGCCTCCCTCGAACTCAACCGCGTCTGGCGCGACCGCTACTTCGCAGACCGCGCGCAGGTCGCGGGAGATCGCGTCGAACGAACCGTCCCCTTTTGCGCAACAAGTCCAAGTCGCGCGTGGCTCGGTAGGGCTGGTCGGCCCACAGGCGCAGCAGCATTGCGCTCTTCAGGACGAAGCGGTCACCGACTTCGGACACTCCGAGCCGATAGAGAAAGCGTTCGAAGCAGTAGCTCGTGAGAAGCGTTTGGTAGTCGTCGCCGGTTTGCTTCGCACGGTTGAGGAGTCGCGCGCTCACTGACGCAGCGAGGCCCAAGCTTCTCGGCGTCATGCGATCGAGTCGAGGTACGGCTGCATGACGCGAGCGACCCGGCAGATGCGCGCGAAGCGCGCCAGGTCGTCCGCACCGCCGCGCTTGCGTCGACTGAAGTCGCGCAGGGCCTCGACGGCGACGTCGATTCCGACTTTGTTGCGGTACTTGAAGCAGTCCGCGACCGTCTTCGCGGCCGAGTACATCCGCACCTCGACCTTCTCCAGTCGATGTGTCTCGATGCCTTCGGTCAGCGCTGCGCCCGAAAAGCGCGCGACTCGCAGCCTCGGATAGTCGAGCCGTGGTCTTCTGGCTTTCTCCGGCAGTGCGATCCACACCTCGGCCGGCGCCTGAGTCGTGAGTCCGTGGAATCGCAGTGCCGACAGCAGGCAGAAGACGCCGCCCGGCACGCGTTTCGCGAGGTGGGCAAGGGTGTGCTCGGCGGTCACCGGGTGCGCGCTGGCCACGTAGATGCCGCGTGCCCTTCGCTCGATGAGCCCGTCGCACACCATGTGGTGAAGCCGCGCCCTGGGGATTCCGTGCGCTTCCAGGTCGGCCGGGCGTGCGATGCCCATTCGTCTGAGAATCTTGAGGATTTGGTCGTTGTCTGGCGCTGTCATGGCAGGGGGGACCATACAAAACGTCGGGGGTTATGCGCAACCCCCGACGTTTTGGACCGCCAAAGAGCCTGAACGAGCGAGCTCTCCTACCCCGCCACCACCTCATCCACGAACAGAATCGCCGAGTTCCCGCGCTTCCTCCCCGACGACACGCTGCGATTGCCCCTGAGCTGCCACACGATCTCGTAGTCGTAGTCCTGCGAATCACCCGGCAGCATGAACTCGATGCGTTCCGAGAGCTGCTGCTTGCCCACGTTGAGCATCGCAGTCCTGGTCTGCTCGGCGCCGCCGAGCTTGTAGAACACCTTGACCGAGATCGAGCGCACTTCGGCACGCGCGACCGCATCGGCGTCGGCCTGCAGCTCGATCGAGCGGCGCTGGAACGGGGCAGCCAGCGCGAGTGCTCCGGCGCTGGCCTTCTTCCACGGCTGCGCCATTTCGGTGCCGCCGAAGAAGCTCCAGGTCGTCTGGTATTCGTAGTCCATCCACTTGCGGCGGTCTTCGTCGCCCTTCCAGCCGTAGAGCAGCTTGAAGTTGTTGCCTTCCTTGTTGAAGTTGATTCGATCGATCCGCACTTCGTCAGTCGAGGCTTCGCCCTCCTGATGCGTCTTGCGCATGCGCACCGCCGCGAAGTTCACGTACTCACCGAAGTCCTTGGCGTTGAGCCCGTCCACGAACACCACGAGTTCCCGCTGCTTGAACAGCGGGTCGTCGAGATTGACCTGCCGGAAGTGCGCGGCATCGCCGGTGAGCGAGCGCAGGTCGCCGATGTTCTCGTCGAACCGCAACGTCAGCTGGTCGCTCGTGAACTTGTTCAAGTCCAGCTTGAAGGTGCCGCGCTGCCGCACGGTCTTCATCTCGTAGGACGCGAGGATCGCCATGCCCGGCATCTCGGACTCTTCGCGAAGCACCGGGGGAGGGCTCGCGGGGACGGCCGCCTCGGCGGCACGATCCGCCGCGCGCTCGGCGGCCGCGGATTCCTCGGTGCGAAGCGGCGCCTTGAGCGCCATCGGCGAGCCCCACACGTCGTCGCCTGTCCTGGCCGCCCGCGCGTCGCGCTCACGTGCACGCTTCTCGCCCGCCGAGTCGGCGGGCTTCTTCGCCGTGCCTGCGGCCGTGTCTCTGACGGCGGTTTGCGGTGCGACGGCGACTGCCGTCGCGCGAGCTGCTCGCGCCGCTTCGTCCGCCTTGCGGGCACTTTCGCGAGCTGCCGCATTCTCCGCGCGGACCTTGTCGTTCTCGCCCGACACGCGCGCACGATTCTGCGCCAGCATCGCGGAGGCGCGATCGAGCAGGCTCGGCGCCGCGGTCGTGCCGAGCAGGCCCAGGGTGGGTGCACTCGTGCCCGGCGCGGGCGCGAACATCATCTCCGAGATCTTGTTGTAGGCGGTGGAGAGGATGGCTTCCATCTGCGCGTCGGTGCCGACCTGCGTCACCTTGATGGCGCTCGAACTGCGCAGGTCGTCGAACGCCGTCTGAATCTCGCCCGCGAGCATCGTGGTCGCGACTGCGGCGCCGAACGACTTGTGCTGGTAGATCTGATCGAAGTCGGCCTCGATCGTCGCGCGCGCCGGTGAGCGATAGCCGCCGAGGTCCATCTCGAAGCTGAAGGTCACGTCGGGGGCGGCGGTCTGGAACGACTCCCACAGCACCTTGGAGCCGAGCTTCGTCAACTGGATCGACACTGCGGCCTTCTCGCCGTCGAGCAGTGGCGCGTTGCCGAGTCCGACGACCTGCGTGCTCAGGTTGCCCTTGGTGTCCTTGAACGACGACACGAGCCCGACCTTGCCCGACTTGAACAGCACCGGTCCCACCAGCTTGGCGCCGGGTCGCGTGCGCTGGAGTTCTCGCTGCGCGTTCGAGACCTGCTCGGGGCTCACGCTCAGTTGGACGACGGCGTGCACGATCCCTCCGCCGGTGCCTTCACGCGCCTCGGGCTGATCGGCGCCCGAGCGCACGTTCTCGACGTAGCGCAGGAACGAGAACTGCGGCCGCCCGCTGGCGTCCTTCGCGAGCTTCGGCTTGTCGACCACGTAGTAGTACGTCGTCGCGTCGTTCAGATCGGGGAACACCACCAGCTCGCCGGCCCGTATCGGCTTGTCGAGCAGGATCTGCTGTGCCCACGCCGAACGCGCGGCGCCGATCGAAGCGAGCAGCAGCAGCGCGGCCGCCACGCGGGCGAAACTCTGGGTCGCGTTCATGCCATGCCTCCGATCGGGTTCACTTGCGACACGAGGCCGACACGCGGACCACACTCATGTTGACGCGTGCGCGATCGGAATCGCCTCTGCCTTCACTGGAGAACGGCGAAGCGCCGCTCACATCGCCGAGGAGCTTGCCGCTCGCGGGCGAGAACACCATGCCGAGGCCCCTGGCTCCGGGGACTGGATTGACGTCGGCCTTGTCGTCTTCCGAGTAGTCGAGCTCCATGAGCTCGAACAGGATCGGCACGTCGAGCGTGGCGGCGGGAGCGAGCGGCTTGAAGTCCGCTGCCGACCACACCAGCCGGGTGTCGGTGTCGAGCCACGTGTTCACGGCGTTGTTGGAGTAGATCGTCCGACCATTCGCCGTCACGGTGACGCCGCCGAGTTGCCAGCCGTCGGTGCCGTTCTTCTCGATCGCGAGGCTCGTGATGTCGCGCATGCGCGTGCCGGGCTTGACCGTGAACGAATAGGTGTCGTTGGCCCCGTTCTCGAAGTCGTTGCCGGGGTGGTAGGGGAACTCCAGGCGCAGCGTGTTCGAGAGCCGCAGGAACACGTCATCGTCGGTGCCCGCGTCCGAGATCGTGCCGGTGCGCAGCTGCACGATCAGCGAAACGAGCAGCTCCTCCTGCGGTGCCGTCGGCAGAGACTTGGTCATGGTCCACGGCGCGTAGGGCGACCGGCCAAAGTCGAAGTTGTCGTGCTCGTCGATCAATCCCGACCAGAAGTGCTGCCCGCCGATCACGGCACGGCTGTACCAGTCGAGTTGCCCGCCCGCGGGACCGTCGCCGGTATCGATCGCGTCGATCCGATGGACGCGCACCTGCACGAAGTCCACGTTCTCCGGCGCGGCGCTCGGCAGTACGGGATCCACCGGCCCGTGGTAGTCCATGGTTCCCCAGCTCAGCAGCAGGCGCCGCGCCTCTTCGCGCAGTTCCGTCGCGTTCGCGGTGACGCAGCGCTTCACGCCGATGTAGCTGAGTACCGATTCGAGCAGCAGATCGGGCGAGGTCCCGGCAGTGCTCGACTTGAACGCGTCGAGCCCGGTCGGGCCGCCGTTGCCGTTCCAGTGGCCGCCGTAGAACGAGATCCGCCGCGCGTGGTCCCAGTCGTGATCGGGATTGAACTTCGGGTCGCCGGCCTTCATGGCAGTCCACTCTGCGTCGGTGACGAAAGTCCGGAACAGCCGCACCCACTGACGGGTCGCGAAGTAGGCGCACAGGTAGCCGGCGGTGTGGCGCGGTCGGCCTTCCCAGTCTTTGTTCAAGTAGGTCGCGTCGCTGTTCCAGTCGCCGTGGGTGCGTTTGGGGAACCCGCCGCCGCCGGGCCAGGTGGTGTAGACGTGGAGCTTCTCGCGCACCGAGCGGTCGACCGACAACCAGGTCGGATGCGTGCCATAGGCGGCGAGCTTGCCGCTGCCGAGCGGATTGTCGGCGCCCAGCTCGGCCCAGTTGCTGTGCGTGTAGAAGTCCTGAACGTTGTGCAGCGACATGCCGAGCAGCGCGAGTCGCCGCAGCAGATCCCCCTTGCCGGTCGGGTTCTGCACGTGGTGCTTGGTGTTGTAGAGCAGCGCGTCCCATTTGCGCGCCACGTTCGCGGTCGAGTCCAGCTCGTCGAAGTGCTGATCGTCGGCGGCCTTGAGAAGCGCGGCCGCGTTGTTTCGGCAGTCGGTGTCGAGCGCCTTGGTGATCGCCTTGTTCCCGATGAACTCGTAGAAGTCCACCATGAAGTTGGCGCTCTGGATGGTCTTGATCGCGCGCGGCGAGAAGCCCTCGGCGCGCAGGATGTCCTCGGTCATGTCGAAGTGCAGGGCGGTATCGAATGCCCGGGCGCTGCCCGTGTGCACGCACAGCGCGGCCACCAGCACGATCGCCGGGGTCCAGATGTGGCGGGTGTGGCTCATGTTCGGCCCCTCCGGGTGGAACCTCTGAAGGCTCCTTACGTCCGAGCGGGCGGGGGAGAACGGGCGGCGGGCAAACACTTTGTTCGGTTGGGGTCGCCCATACGTTCTCCCTATTGACCACCGGTCCCGCCAACGCGCCCTCGAGCGCCGCCGCGTGCCTCGCCAAGACCCCGAAAGCCGCCACGGAGGCCGCTCATGCTCTCATCCGTTCGCTCACTTCTCGCCCCCTCGAGGCTCGCCCTGGCGGCGCTCGCCGTGGCGTTCGCCGCCACTCTCACCGCCCCGGCGCGTGCCGACGATGCCGCCGCCGACTTCATCGCCAACGTGAACCTGGTCGGCAACCGCTGGTGCTACGGCTCGACGGTCGAGCTGGGCGGCACCTTCACGCTGCTCGCCGCCTTCACCGACGGTTTCGGGCGCCCGGGATTTCGCAGTGCGGTGAACGGCGATCAGGTCATGAAGAATGCGACTGCCTCGGATCTGAACCTCGGCGGCGGAGTGATCGTGCCGGCGCTCGCGATCACGCTTGAGCCCAAGCTCAACAACAAGTTCACGGTCATTCGCTGGAAGGCGCCGGCGGCGGGTGCTGCCACGGTCATCGCGCGCTTCTCGCGCTGCTCCCCCAATTCGTTCCAGGCCACGCAGGTCGCGGTGCTCCACAACAATGCGCGCATGTTCAGCCGCTGGATGGTGAAGGACGTGTCGGGTTCGGTCACCACTTCGGTGACCCTGACGGTGGCGGCGGGCGACCTGGTCGACTTCGTCGCCGGGACCGGCGACGGCAATGCGACCGGCGACGTGATCGCGCTCGACGTGACTGTCAACATGGAGCCGACGGTCAACCCTGCGGGTCCCGTGATCAGCTTTGCGGGTCAGCGCTTCGTGGCGTGCGCCGGCGACTCGGCGAACGAGTCGGTGGCGTTCGATCCGATCAACCGCCGCCTCGCCTCCAACGGCATCATCCGCTCGCTGTGCGGCTCGGCGCTCAGCAACGGGCCCGATGGCGCGCCGGGGCTCGCGTGGGACCCGCGCACCAACACCTACTGGCAGATCACCAACGCGCGCGTCGTCAAGCAGTGGAGTGCAGCCGGTGCGTTCATGGGCAACCTGTTCACGATCCCGCTCACGTTCTCGGTGCCGGGCTGGGGCGTCGACACGCTCGAAGCGCCCAAGGGCATCGCGGTCGACTCGAACTTCGTCTACGTGGTCGACGCCGGTGATGTGGGAGTTCAGGGCCAGATCAAGGCCAACGAGTGGTTCAAGTTCTCGCGCACGGGAACGCCCGTGAAGTCGTCCAAGCTCACGAACTTCCACGCGAATCTCGACCTGAGCCCCGACGCGATCGTCGACGACGTGCTCTACATGCCGTTCACCGCCCCGTTTCTCAAGGGCAAGCTGATCATTCCGCTCGAGCACAGTGGCATGCAGGTGATCGACACCGAGGGCAACTTCGTCGCCAAGTTCCGCTGGACCGACGCCAACGTGCCGGCCGGCCTCAAGCTGTTCGCGTTCACCGGCATCACCATCGATCCGCTGACCGGCAATCTGTATCTGGTCGAAAACGACGGTGGCGGCACCACTCAGATCTGGACGCGCATTCCGGCCGCCGGCGCTTCGTACTACGCGGTCGGCACCGGCTTCAACGTGCCGCGCCTGCAACTGCCCGCGGTCGGCTGCAATCGCCCGCTGTGGAAGGGCATGCCGAGCGATGCGTCGCTGGTGTTCGGCTGTTCCTATCGCAGCGTCAATCAGACCGTCTACGGCATGGACTTCGGAAGCTCCGAGATCTTCCGCTTCACTCCCAGCACCGGCGCCGGAAGCCGCGCGCTGCGTTCAGGTGTCGAGAACAGCTGGGCATTCGCCTATGACACCGATCGCGATGTGTTCTACGGCGCGACCGAGTTCTCGGGTGGCCCGCGTCTGATCGCGATCGATCCGGTGACCGGAGTGAGCGACCCGCGCCCCGGCGTGATCGGATTCGGTCTGCAGGACATCGCGTTCAATTCGCTCGACAAGAAGGTCTACGGAGTGAGCGGCGCGCAGTTGATTCGCATCGACCGCGATACCGGAGTCGGACAGGTGGTCGGGCCGACGCAGGGTGTCTCCGGCCTCGACTTCGACGCCGTGTCGGCTCGCCTGATCGGCATCCAGAACTCGGCACCCGGTGGTGGCGCCAACCTGTGGAGCATCGACCCGTCGACCGGCTCTTCGAGTCTGATCGCGAACGTGCCGACCAACAGCGGCTGGGAGGGACTCGCGGTGGTGCCCGTTGCTGCGGCCGGCGTGGTCGCGGTGTCGGACGCGCCGAGCGCCGAGTCATCTCAGTTCCTGACCGCGTGGCCCAATCCGTCGCGCGAGGCTGTCACGCTGCGCTTCAGCCTGCCGATCGACGCGCAGGTCACCGCCAGCGTGTTCGACGTGCAGGGACGACTGGTGCGATCGCTGGATTCGAGACGCCTTCAGGCGGGTCCGCATCGACTCGAGTGGGACGGGCGAGGCGAAGACGGCAAGCGCGTCGCGGCCGGCGTCTACTTTGCGCGGGCGGAGTTCGGATCGAACGCACTCATCACAAGGGTGGTGCGCATTGACTAGGTTCGTGACGTCGCTCGTGCTCGCGTTGCTCGCCTGCGCATCGCTGGCGTTCGCCGATGTCGTGACCGATGCCAACGCGCGCGCTGCCGAGATCGCCTCCCGACAACGCCCCACGCCGCCCGCGGTGCGGACCATGGCGATCGTCCAGGTCTCCGTGTTCGAGGCGGTGCGAGCGATCACCGGGCGCGCCCCGTCGTTCGTAGCGAACGTCACTGCGAAGCCCGGCGCGTCGGTCGACGCCGCGGTCGCGGCGGCCACTCACACCGCGTTGCTCGAACTGCTGCCCGCCGAGAAGCCCGCGATCGAGGCGGACTACCAGGCTGCGTTGAAGCCGCTCGCGGACGACCAGGCGAAGCTCGATGGCGTGACGGTCGGCGAGCAGGCCGCGCGGGGCGTGCTCGCTGCGCGCGCCGACGATCGCGCGACCGCCCCGAACACCTACCTGCCGCGCACCTCGCCCAGCGTCTACGTGCCGACGACGCTGCCGGTGACGCCGCACTGGGGACTGCGCAAGCCGTGGGCGATGCGTAGCGGCGATCAGTTTCGGCCTGCGCCGCCGCCCGCGCTCGAGAGCGCGGCCTGGAAGCGTGACCTGGCCGAAGTCCGCGCGGTCGGTGCGTCAAAGAGCACGACGCGCACCGCCGAGCAGACCGCGATCGCAAAGTTCTGGGAGGCGACCGCACCCTCGATCTACTGGCCGGTCGCGCGTGCCTACCTGAGCGCTCGCACGCCCGACGTCACCGAGAGCGCGCGCCTGCTGGCCGCCGCAGCGATCGCCATGGACGACGCGCTGATCGCGGTGTTCGACGCCAAGTACGCTTTCAACTTCTGGCGCCCGATCACCGCGACTCGAAACGCTCCGGCCGGCATGCGCGAGGCCGGATGGGAGCCCTTCATCGATACGCCGATGCACCCCGAGTATCCGTGCGCTCACTGTGTGATCTCGGGCGCGCTGGGCGCGGTGCTCGAATCCGATCTCGCAGGTGCCGCCTCGCCCAGGCTCCGCTCAACGAGTCCCACCGCACCCGGAGTCGAACGCGAGTGGGCCACCCCTGCTGAGTTCATGAAGGAAGTCGCCGAGGCGCGCATCTACGACGGCGTACACTATCGCAACTCGGCCGAGGTCGGCACCGCGCAGGGCAAAAAGGTGGCCGAACTGGTGATGGGGAAGTTCCCGCGCGCGAAGCGGTGAGCGAGCGGCTTCCACCGCCTTCGGCGCGCCCGAGATCTCGCTACGAGTCTCGCGGTGCTTCTCCGAGTGCTTCGAGATCCGCCAGATCGCGCGCTCGACCCACGGCCCGCTTGTTCTTGATCAACTGCTCGCGCCCGAGAAAACAGCACTCGGCATCGCCCATTCGACCCGCAACTCGGGACTTCCAGGCTTCCGGAAATTCGAGTGCGGTGAGCGAAGTCAGCACGTCAATTCGGCGCGGCGGCAGTCCGATCTGATACACGAGATTTGGAGCAGAGAGGTCAGCGACGGACAGATCACCGAGCGGCGCTCCGAACGCCTTCAGCGCCGCATGGACGCGTTCGGCATTGGAGGGCGAGGGATCGATCCACAGGTCGAGGTCGCCGGTCGCCCGCGGGCGCGCATGGTGGGCGAGCGCATAGGCGCCGACAACCAGGAAGCGTGCCTCAGCCGCGGATAGTTCTCGTAGTAGCGCGATGAAGTCCGGGTTCATCCGTGGCCCCCTTCAATCATCTGCCAGAGTTCGAGGCTGAGTCGCCACGACTCGAGCACCCGCTCATCAGGAGTGAGCGCCGCCCAGTACTCTCGGTCCGCGCGATCGCTCTCGATTCCGAGCGTCAGTTTTCGCGTGCTGGTGATTCTCGGATTCGTGAACTCCATGGATCGGAAGAATAGCACGCGCTCGATCTCGAGGACTCCGGACGACGCGAGGCTTACTGGACCGATCGTGAGCCTTGCAGGCTGCCGGTCGGCGCGCCTGCCCATGGCCGAATTCGTGGGTCAATTGTCATTGTGGCCAGCGGCGATCCCCGGCATTCTGCCGCTCATGAAGCCGCGCAAGCCACGACGCATCGCCATGCTGGCGTTTCCGGACGCACAGATCCTCGACGTCACCGGGCCGCTCGAAGTCTTCGCCCGCGCCTCGCGCTGGCTGCGCGATCACGGCCACCGCGTCGATGACGCCTACCAGGTCGAGATCATCGGGCTCACGCGCGGCTGGATTCGAACCTCCTCGGGACTGCGCCTCCACGCCGATCACGGCATCGCGCAGGTCGGGCGCGGCATCGACACGCTGCTGATCGCGGGCGGCGTCGGCGTGAAGCGGTACCGGTCGTACGCGGCGTTGTTGCGTTGGATCCGCCGCCAATCGACCTTCGTGCGCCGCCTCGCCTCCATCTGTACCGGCGCTTTTCTGCTGGCGGAAGCCGGACTCCTCGCCGGGCGGCGCGCCACCACGCACTGGAGCTACTGCGCGAGCTTCGCGGGTGAGTTCCCGGGGGTGCGGGTCGAGCACGACACCATCTTCGTGCGCGACGGCGCCGTCTACACCTCGGCCGGCGTCACGGCGGGCATGGACCTGGCGCTCGCATTGGTCGAGGAGGACTTCGGTCGCGAGGCGGCACTCGCGACCGCGCGCGAGCTGGTGATGTTCCTCAAGCGTCCCGGCGGTCAGGCGCAGTTCAGCGCACAGCTCGCCGTGCAGCTCGCCGAGCACGAACCGCTGCGCGATCTTCAGGCCTACATCCAGGAGCACCCTGATCACGAGCTGACGATCGAACGGCTCGCCCGCCGCGTCTCGATGAGCCCGCGCAACTTTGCGCGCGTCTTCACGCGTCAGGTTGGCGCCACACCTGCGCGCTTCGTGACGTCGGTGCGCGTCGAGACCGCGCGGCGACTGCTCGAGGAGACCACCGAGCCGCTCGAGGCGGTGTGCGCGAAGAGCGGGCTCGGTACGCCCGAGTCCATGCGCCGCGCGTTTCTGTCGGCACTCGGCGTCCCACCCGGACGCTATCGCGAACGCTTCAGCCGCTCGGCATCTGTTGCGATTCCCAACCCGCGCGCCTCGCGCGCCACCCGGAGGAGTGTATGAACGCGTCAGCCCGATTCCGTGCGCGGTCCTTACGCAGTTTCAAGCCGTTCGCGCGCGTCGCGGTGCTGGCACGCGTCGCGGTGCTGGCGCTCGCCACGCTGTTCCCGGCCACCGCTCGACCGGCTGCCGCGGCGCCGCCGACCACGCGCTACCAGATCGCGATCCTGGTATTCGAAGGCGCCGAGATCCTCGACTTCGCGGGACCCTACGAGATGTTCGGGGCGGCGAACTGCGACGTGTTCACGGTTGCCGCGAGCACCAGGCCGGTCACCACCGCGATGGGACTCACCGTGGTGCCGCGTCATTCGTTCACGAGTGCCCCCAAGGCGGACGTGCTGGTGATTCCCGGCGGCCACGTCTCGGACGTCCGCAAGCACTCGGCGACGCTCGACTACATCAAGCGAGTCTCGTCGCGCGACGCGATCACGATGTCGGTTTGCAACGGCGCGTTCATCCTGGCCAGCACCGGGCTGCTCGATGGCCGCTCCGCGACCACGACGTACGGCAATCTCGAGCGGCTCGGTCGCGAGTTTCCGAAGCTCAAAGTGGTGCGCGACCAGCGCTACGTCGACAACGGCAATCTCATCACCACCGGCGGCCTTTCGGCCGGCATGGACGGCGCGCTGCACGTCATCGCGCGCCTGTTCGGCACCGGCTACGCGCAGGCCGTCGCATTGGGAGAGGAGTACGACTGGCAGCCGGAGCCGCGCCTTGCGCGCGGGGCACTCGCCGACGGCGAGATCCCGGAGCTGGGGCTCAGCGAGACCGGAGACTGGGAGCTCGTCCGCACCGAAGGCGACACGCGTCAGTGGCACGCGAGTGTGAAGGGCAAGCTCAAGATCACGCGCGTCGAGTTCACGCAGCGCGCCGAGCGGGCGCTCGAGAAGGCGGGGTGGTCTAAGCGCGCTCGCGCGGGGGCCTCGGCCGCCAAAGCGACCGGTTCGCGCAGCGAGTGGCGCTTCACGGGCCGCGACGGCAAGCCGTGGACCGGTTCGATCTCGATCGAGGGCGGCGCGAAAGCCGGAGAGCCGCTGACTGCCGAGATCCGGGTGGCGAAGGAGTAGCGAAAGCGCAGCGAGTCGTCGGACGGCGCGAACTAGTCGCCGCTCGCCAGCGCCTCCAGCTCGACCCAGCGCGCGAGTGCCTCTTGCAGCTCCGCCTCGATCGCCGCGACTTGCGATTTCGCTTTCGCGATCTCGGGCCCGGGTGCCGAGTAGAACTCGGGTGAAGCCATCCGTTCGAACAGCTGCCGTTTGCGCGCTTCGAGTTGCTCGATTCGCGCCGGCAGTTCGCCCAGCTCGCGCTTCTCCTTGAAGCTCGCGCGTCGGGGGGCGACGGCGACGCCCGCCGCCTTCGCGCGCGCCGCCCGGCGACCACCGCGCGGTGCCACCGCCGCCCGCTTCCGCCTGAGCCAGTC
>JABFRW010000009.1 GCA_013140805.1 Candidatus Eisenbacteria bacterium | reverse complement strand
CTTGATCGCCTTCGTCGCAGGCTTCGACTTCGAAGCACCTGCGCGCGCGTGCTTCGCGGTCGGGGTCTTGCCGGCGCTCTTCGCGCTCGCCGGCCGGCTCTTCGCGGTCTTGCGGGCTGTGGCCATCTTCGCCTCCATCTCGATCCGGGTCACGAGCGCGCGGTTCAGTCCGCGCAATCGGGTCTTGCGTGCTGTGTTCCCGCTGCGCGGCGGCGGGTCCGCCGCCGCCGCGCCTGCGGTTCGAAACTCATCCGACGGCTTCGTCGAGCCGCCGCACCACCTCGGTTACCAGACGCGTCAAGTGCGGAGCGACCCGCCCCGCGACTTCCAGGATCTTCGGAATGCTCGCCGGCTCGAGGTGATCGGGCAGGCACGCATCGGTCACGACGTTGAACGCGAGCACTCGCTGCCCGCCATGGACTGCCACCAGGTTTTCAGGCACCAGCGACATGCCCACGATGTCCGCGCCGATCCAGCGCAGGAATCGGTACTCCGCCGCGGTCTCGAGGTTCGGCCCGTGAACGGCCACGAACACGCCGCGCTGCAGCGAGAGCTTGAGGTCGAGCGCCACGCGTTCCGCCAGAACCAGCAGCGCGCGCGAGTAGGGCTCGCTCATGTCGGGAAAGCGCGGCCCGAGCGCATCGTCGTTGGGACCGATCAGCGGGCTGTCTCCCATCAGATTGATGTGGTCGGTAGTCACCACCAGCGATCCCGCCGGCATGTTCGGATTCATGCCGCCGACTGCGTTGGTCACGATCAGGGTCTGGCAGCCGAGCGCCTTGAGCACCCGCACCGGGAAGGCGACCTGGCGCATGGTGTAGCCCTCGTAGAAGTGCGCGCGACCCTTCATGACGGCGACCGTGCGCCCCGCGAGCGTACCCACGTGCAGCTCGCCGGCGTGGCTCTCGACCGTCGAAACCGGGAAGTGCGGAATCTCGCGATAGGGCACCACCGTGACGCTCGCGAGCGCATCCGCGAAGTCGCCGAGACCGGTGCCGAGGATGATGCCGACGCTCGGAGTGATCGAGACGCGCTTGCGCACCGCCGCGGCCGCCTCCTCGATCTGCTGCATCAGTTCACTCGCCATCGGCGTCCCCCGCGAGGGCCGCGTCGATGCGGCCGCGCACCGTGACGTCGTCGAGACCCTCGATCTTCACCTGCTTCATGCGCGACGTGGCGCCACGCACCACCGCGACCGCTCCACTCGCGAGCCCCAGCCGCGTGGCGAGCAATGCCTCGATCGCGCGATTCGCGCGTCCGTCTTCGGGCGCCGCGCTCACGCGCAGCTTGAGCGAGCCGTCGGCCAGCCAGCCGACCAGCCCCTCGCGTCGCGCGCCGGGCTGCACTCGCACCGCGAGCCGGGTCGAGAGCGCCACGATCACCGCATCCTCACGGCGATGTCACTGAGCGAACGGACCAGGAACTGCTGAATCAGCAGGATGCCGAGCATGGCGAGAAACGGTGCGAAGTCGATTCCCGACAGACTGGTCGGGAACATGCGGCGGATCGGCGCACATACCACGTCGGAGACGCGGTCGAGGAAGCGGACGATCGGGTTGTCCGGATCGGGGCGCACCCATGACAGCAGCGCGTTCACCACCAGGATCACCATCAGCCCGTTGAGCACGATGTTCAGCACCGCGGCGACAGCGTCCAGCAGGTTGCCGATCACGAACATCCGCGTTCCTCCACTGCGACTCGCTCAGCCGCTGTTCGCCGCGCCGTCGATTCGACGGCCGCCGAACAGCGCGGTTCCGATCCGCACCATCGTGGCGCCCTCTTCGATCGCCACTTCGAAATCTCCGCTCATTCCCATCGAGAGCTGCGGCAGCGCGATACCGAGCCGCTCCTCACTGCGATCCCGCAACTCGCGCAACCTCACGAAGTCGCGCCGAGCATCCTCGGCGCGCTCGACCGGACGCGCGAGCGTCATCAGCCCGTCGAGCGCGAGCGCCGGCCAGCCGGCCGCCTGCTCGAGCACCGATTCCAACTCGGCGGGCGCGACGCCGTGCTTGCCCGCCTCACCGCTCACGTTCACTTCGATCAGCACTGCAATGCGCCGGCCGGCCGCTTCGGCGCGAGTCGCGATCGCACGCGCGAGTTCCAGGTCGTCGACGCCGTGCAGCCGATCGAATACCGCGAGCGCCCTGCCGATCTTGTTGCGCTGCAGGGGCCCGATGAGGTGCCACTGAATTCCAACGCGCCCCAGCAATTCGAACTTCGCCAGCGCCTCCTGAACCCGGTTCTCTCCGAGGTCGCCAAGCCCGGCGGCGAGCGCCTCGGAG
Source organism: Candidatus Eisenbacteria bacterium (assembly GCA_013140805.1). NCBI lineage: Bacteria > Candidatus Eiseniibacteriota > Candidatus Eiseniibacteriota bacterium. The sequence goes on along the minus strand of JABFRW010000009.1, from coordinate 2,744 downwards.
AGCTGCTCGGGAGCGACCTGCTTGCTGGCGCCGATCAACGTCACAGCGCTCGCAGGTCGGCCCGAACGAGCCGCGGAGGCCGCGATGCGCGCGCGGATCTCAGCCAGACGTTCCCGGATTTCAGAGCCACTGCCGTTCACGAAGCCGGCCAGAGTAGTCGCGGCTGCCGCGAGCCCGCAAGTGAAAGATTCGTGCAGTCCCGGCGGGCCCGGGTGCAAATCACGACGGCCAGCCGTGCGGGCTGGCCGTCGTGAAGTGGTGGAGGCGGCGGGAATCGAACCCGCGTCCGAAAGTTCTTCCCCAGCGAGATACTACAGGCGTGTCCGGCCGTTTAGTTCTCGTGTGCCTCCGCTCCGACCGGCGGGATCGTCAGCACACCAGCTCGATTGGATCTCGTCCGCCACCCCCGAGCGAGAGCTTTGGACCAGCCCGCGATTTTCTGACGCTCGTTTCGGCCCCCACGGGCGGGGTCCGGACGACCGTCGCTGCTAGTTAGGCAGCGAGAGCCATCTGCTCGTTGGCAGATGAATGTTCCCGCTTTTTTGACGAGGTTACGGGTCCCCGGCCTGCACTCTCTGGTTCTAAACCCCCGTCGAGACCTGTCGCCCCCGTTGAGTTTCCGATCGCCGGCTCGACGCGCCGATCGAAGGAGTTCGAATCAAAATGGAATGTCGTCGTCCGGGCCTCCGCCGAAATCGTTCGCCATCGAATCATCGGCCGGGACCGTCGATCCCATTTCATCGCCGCGATCCGCACCGCCGGCACCGGCACCGGCTCCCGGGCGTCCACCCACGAAGCGAATGTCGCTGGCGATGATCTCGGTGTTCTGGCGCTTCTGGCCCTGCTGATCCTGCCACTGGCGCGTGCGAAGCGACCCTTCGACGAACACTTCGCGGCCCTTTGTGAGGTACTGCCGGGCCAGCTCAGCTTTCTTATCGAAGAGCACGACGGTGTGCCACTCGGTGGCGTCCTGCCACCCACCGTTGCCATCGCGTCTTCGCTCGTTGGTCGCAATACGGAGATTGGCGATCGCCATTCCGCCTGCCGTGTGGCGGACCTCCGGATCGCGTCCCAGTCGACCGAGCAACATGACCTTGTTCACACTCATGAGCTACTCCTTGCGCGGGGGCCTCCGTGCGGAGGCATGGTGTCATTTCGAGTGCTCAGCATAGGGGCAACACGGGCCGCTGCAAAGGCCGTGCGATTGACTGCGATGGTCCGCTCCCCTACTCTGCCGCCCGCCAAGTCGCATGGGTTCGCCGGGGCGTGGCGCAGCCCGGTAGCGCACCTGCTTTGGGAGCAGGGTGTCGGAGGTTCAAATCCTCTCGCCCCGACCATATCCCGGCGCGACACGCGTCGCAGGCTCATGGTCCCGAGTGCCGGTCGAGACCCTGCGCCTGTAGCTCAGAAGGATAGAGCAGCGGATTTCTAATCCGCCGGTCGGGGGTTCGATTCCCTCCAGGCGCGCCATTCGCGCCGTGCCCCAGCATTCGCGGTGGATGTAGCTCAGTCGGCAGAGCATCGGGTTGTGGTCCCGAGGGTCGCGGGTTCGAGCCCCGTCATCCACCCCATTTCCACTTCGCGGCCGTCGGTCAGGACGATCGTGGTCGCAGAGGTTCGGGCCGAAACCCGGATCGCAAGGACGGGATCCATGTCTCGACGCGCCAAAATCGTCTGCACGCTCGGCCCGGCAACCGGAACCCCCGAACGGGTCCGAGCGCTGGTGGAAGCCGGCATGGACGTTGCGCGGCTCAACTTCTCGCACGCGGACCACGAAACGCACCGCAGCATGTATCACGCCGTGCGTGCGGCCAGTGACGCGACCAGTCACGCCGTCGGAGTACTCGCCGACCTGCAGGGTCCCAAGATCCGACTCGGCATGTTCGAAGGTGGAAGCGCGACGCTCGAGCCCGACGCCGAGTTCCGCATCACCACCGAACGCGTTCTCGGCACCGCGCGGCGCGCTTCGACCGACTACGCCTCGCTCGCGAGCGAAGTGAAGCCGGGCGACACGGTGCTGATCGACGACGGCCGCGTACACCTCGAAGTCCTCAAGACCGACGGCCGAGAACTCACCTGCCGCGTGATCCACGGCGGAGTGGTCAGCAATCACAAGGGACTCAACCTGCCGGGTGCCGATCTGCGCGTGGAAGCCCTGGGCGAGAAGGACCTCGCCGATCTCGAATTCGCGCTCACGCTGCGCGTCGACATGGTCGCGCTGTCGTTCGTGCGGCGCCCCGAGGACGTGCTGCGCGTGCGGCAGATCCTCGAGCGCCATGGCGCCCAGCTTCCGGTGATCGCGAAGATCGAGAAGCCGGAGGCGGTGGCCCGGATCGAGGAGATCCTCGACACGTTCGACGGCGTGATGGTCGCGCGCGGGGACCTCGGCGTCGAGAGCCCGCTCGAACGCGTTCCACTGGTGCAGAAGGAAATCATTCGACTCGCGCGCGCCAAGGCCAAACCGGTGATCGTCGCGACCCAGATGCTCGAGTCCATGATCGAGAACTCCACCCCGACTCGCGCCGAAGCCACCGACGTGGTCAACGCCGTGCTCGACGGCGCCGATGCCGTGATGCTGTCGGGCGAGACCAGCGTCGGTGCACATCCGCTCGAAGTGGTGCGGGTGATGAACCGGCTCATCATGGCGGCCGAATCGAACGGCGGCCCGGTCATCGAGCTGCGGCGCGGCCGCTCGGTCACCGCGCAGGAAGCCGTCTCGCGCGCCGCAGCTCGATGACCGGGCC
>JABFRW010000008.1 GCA_013140805.1 Candidatus Eisenbacteria bacterium | reverse complement strand
CTCGCCGGCCACACGCGACTGCGCGCGCTCGGCGCCTCGGCTGGCTCGGGTGTGGGGGCCGGCATGTCGATCCAGCTCGGAGCATCGGGTGGAAGCGGTGCTTCGGGCGCTTCGGCGCCGAGCGGGTAGGTGAAGCCGGTGACACCGAACGGCTCGGAGCCGCGATCGAGACACGCTTCGCGTGGGATGATCAGCACCGGGACCGACTTGCCGGAGCGTCGCACCAGCAGCTGAATCGGCTGGCCGGGCCGCAGCTCGCTCAGTCGAGCGCTCGCGGCACGCGTGGTGATGAGCTGACCATCGACCGCGATGAGAACGTCGCCCGACTTGAGGCGCCCGGCCGCAGGGCCATCGATCGTGACGTCGGCGATGCGCGGCTCGGAACGAAAGAACCACACCACCTGCTGTTTGGATCCCGCTTCCCGGGTGGTCGAGGACTTGACGGTCTTGCTGAAGCTGCCGTCGATCTGCCCGATGCCAAGGTCGATGCCGCGCAAGCGTCCCTCCGGGCAGCGATCACCCGTCTTGGTGGTGGCGGCGAGCGCCGGCGCCACGGTGAGCGCGAGCCCCGCTGCGATGAGCGCGAACCTGGAGCGTCTCAGAACCATGCCACTTTCCTCGCTTCATCGGTCCCGGTACGGGTCGAGTCTTTCCGCGATGCACGTTCGAGACCATTCAAGATCTGCACGGTGAGCGGGTCGTCGGGATTGATGCGTGTCATTTCGTTGGCGGCCGCGTGCAAAATGTTGGTCGCCACTTCCTGGCCCTGGTGTCGATCGCTCGACGAGCCGGTGCGCGACACATTCGCGAAGGCTGCGAGTGCCGCGAGGTAGGCGGAGCCGGTCTGCTGCACCAGTGCCGCCGCCTGGGTCGCGTCCTGCTGCCGGAGTGCGACGAGCGTCTGAGAGGCCTGGCGGTTCGCGACCCACTGGCCGATCGAGAAGCCGCCGGCAAAGATCGCCAGGCATGCCGCCGCCGCCGCGGTGACCCACGCGGGAGCGAGCACGAAGCGCCGCACGCGACGCGGCTCGTCGAACACGCCGCGGTCGCGCAGCGCGTGCACCACGCGTTCCTCGAGCAACTGGCCGGGATCGCGTTCGCGCGGGAGCGCATCGAGCGCGGCGCGAAGTTCGGGAGTCAGATCCTCTTCGTCATGCATTGGGTATTTCCTCCACTCGCGTCAGTCGCACGCGAAGCGCGCGGCGGGCCGCGAACAACTGGCTCTTCGAGGTGCCGATCGAGACCCCGAGTCGATTCGCGATCTCTTCGTGTGTGAATCCTTCGATGTCGTGCAGAACCAGCACGGTGCGACTTCCGGGTGGGAGTGTGGCGATCGCGCGTTCCAGGTCCATGCGGTCCCCGAGACGCGGCGGCGCGATCGCCGGCTCGTGCACTTCGCTCCACTCGACCGTGGGGCGGCGTGCGCGCCGGCGCAGCACCTCGCGCGAGAGATTCAGCGCGATGCCGGTCAGCCAGGTGCGCAAACTCGACTCCCATCGGAAGCCGTCGAGCTTGGTGGTGGCTCGAATCCAGGTTTCCTGTATGACGTCCTGCGCATCGGCGTCGCTGCCTCCCAGCACTCGCAGCGTGAGCTGGTAGAGCGCCGGGGTGTGGCGACGATAGAGCTCGCGAAACGCTCGTTCGTCCCCTCGGACTTGGAGCGCTTCGGCCAGTGCGCGGTCATCCGCCGGGGAGATCGCCGTTTGCCGCATATCTGCCTGTGAGTGGCCGCGATGCCGCGGAGGGTTGGGCGAAATGTCGTTCACGACGGCAGCCTAGCCCATTCGGCCACCGCCTTCGACCCGTGGACGATCGCATCTCATTCGGATAACCTGCTGTCGCGCAGCGCACTGGACGCCAACTGGAGGGCACCATGGATCAGGGATTCAAGTCCTACTGGGCTGAGTTTCTCGGTACGTTCACGCTGTGCTTCCTGGGGCAGGGGGCGATCTGCGCCAACGAGCTGCTGGGCGCGGACGGTCCCGGACTGCTGGGTATCGCAGTGGCCCACGGGCTGGCGCTCGCCGTCATGATCTCGGCGCTCGGCGCCACCTCCGGCGCTCATTTCAATCCCGCCGTGACGCTCGGCTTCGTCGCGACCGGGCGGCAGAAGCTCGGCTCGGGGATGATCTACATCGTTGCCCAGCTCATCGGCGCGGTGTTCGCGAGCTGGCTCCTCACGCTGATCTTCCCGCCGGCCGTGTGGCAGGTGGTGCGACTCGGAGCGGCGGGACTCGCCCCCGAACTCGCGCCGCATCAGGGCGTGATCGCCGAGATCGTGATGACGTTTCTGCTCGTGACCGCGGTCTGGGGCACGGCGGTCGATCCGCGCGGGCCCAAGATCGGCGGCTTCGCCATCGGCCTGGTGGTGCTGGGCGACATTCTGGTCGGCGGACCGCTCACCGGTGCCGCGATGAACCCGGCGCGTGCATTCGGTCCCGCGGTGATCGCGGGCGCATGGGAGCTGCACTGGATCTGGTGGCTGGGACCGATCGCCGGTGGTGTGCTGGCGGCGCGGCTCTACCACGTCGGCGTGCTGAGTGGTCGGCGTGACTGAGACCAAGGGTGTGAGTCGCGACGAGCGTGTCTCGCCCGAGCGGCCGGCGGCGTTCATCACGCGACCGCCCGAACTCGCGCTGTTCGTGTGCGTGCACAACTCGGCGCGCAGTCAGATCGCCGAGGGCTTCGCACGCGCACTCGCGCCCGTGGGTGTTCGGGTCATGAGCGCGGGGATCCAGCCGAGCCACGTGAACCCGCTCGCGGTCGAGGTGATGAAGGAAGTCGGGATCGACATCACCGCTCAGACTTCGAAGACGCTCGACGCGGTGCCATGGAAGGAAGCCGACACCGTGATCACGCTGTGCGGCGAGGCGCACGAGGTCTGCCCGAACGTGGAAGCCACGGTTCGGCGCGTGCACTGGCCGCTGCCCGATCCGGCGGCGGCGTCCGAGAACGCGAGGCTCGAAGCGTTTCGTGAGGCGCGCGACGAGATTCGCTGGCGAGTCGCCAGCCTGTGGCCGCGCGGGGATTGACGCCGTGGCACGCGCTCGAGAAGTTGCCGCCGTCCGGTTGGGAGGGCTGGCGCTGGTACTCGCGGCGCTGCTGTTCATCGCCGTGTTCAGCTACCTCGCGGTCCAGTTCGACTACCCGGAAGTCCTCGATCGTCCGGCCGCCGAGGTGTTGCCGCGTCTGATCGGACTCGGTGCCGCCGGGCGCGCGGTGTGGACGCTGTATGCGCTGATTCCCCTGCTGCTGGTGCCGGCCGGCGTCGGCGTGTGGGTGGCGTTGCGCGACGCGGCACCGGGTGCCGCGCGCAGCGCGGCGGCGTTCGCGATCGTCTCGGCGTTCAGCATGATGCTCGGGCTGCTGCGCTGGCCGAGCATTCACTGGCACCTCGCTCGCGCATTCGAGACCGCCACGGCTTCACAGCGCACCACGCTCAGCGCCGTCTATGGGGGACTCAATTCCTACCTCGGCGGCTACGTCGGCGAGTTCGTCGGCGAGCTGACGCTCAATCTGTTCTTCCTGCTGACCGCCCACGCGATTCTGTGCTCGCCGGCGCGCTCGCGATGGCTGGGCATCGCCGGAGTCGCCGCGAGTCTGATCGGGTTCGCCGCGATGCTTCGCAGGGTCACGCCGCTGGTGGCGGGAATCGCCGATGCCAACAACCTCGCGCTGCCGTTGTGGCTCGTCGTCCTCGGCATTGCGTTCATTCGAGAACGCACCACCGAGTAACGCCGAGCTCGGCAGCCGCTACGGCCCGACGCGCACCTGACTCGGCGTTCGCCGCTCGCTCGTCACCTCGACGTGGCGTCCCGAGATGAACTCCTCGGCGTCTTTCACGTCCATCGGGCTGCCGATGATCAGCGGGGTGCGCTGGTGCAATGAGCCCGGCGCGATCTCCATGATGCGGCGAATGCCGTCGCTGGCCGCGCCGCCTGCCTCTTCGGCGATGAACGCGAGCGGAGCCGCCTCGTAGAGTACTCGCAGCTTGCCGTTCGGATTCTTGCAGTCGGCGGGGTAGAGGTAGACGCCACCGTAGAGAAGATTGCGATGGAAGTCGGCCACCAGCGAGCCTACGTAACGCGCGCTGTAGGGGCGGCCGGTGGAAGGGTCGTCGCGCTTGAGCCAGTCCACATATCGCTTGAGCCCTTCGTGCCAGTGCACATAGTTGCCCTCGTTCACGCTGTAGATGCGGCCGCGGGGTGGCGTCTGGATGTTTCGGTGCGAGAGCAGGAACTCGCCGATGCTGGGCTCGAAGGTGAAGCCGTGAACGCCGTCGCCGGTGGTGTAGACCAGCATGGTGCTCGAGCCGTACATCACGTAGCCGGCCGCGAGCTGGCGACGCCCCGCCTGCAGGCAGTCTTCGAGCGTGCCGGGGCCCTTGCGGGTGATGCGCGGCAGGATCGAGAAGATCGTGCCGATGTTTACGTTCGCGTTGATGTTCGAGGAGCCGTCGAGCGGATCGAAGTTCACAACGTACTTGCCGACCCGCGCGCCCTCGGGAACCGGCACGATGTCCTCGTCCTCTTCGGACGCGAGCACCGCCAGCTCACCGGTCGAGCCGAGGATCTGGTAGAAGACCTCGTGCGCGAACATGTCGAGCTTCTGCACCTTCTCGCCGTGCACGTTCTCGTCGCCCGTGAAGCCCAGGATGTCGACCAGTCCCGCGCGCGTGACCTCGCGATTGATCAGCTTGGCGGCGAGCGCGATGTCGATCAGCACGCTCGTGAACTCGCCGCTCGCCTCGGGGTGTTTGTGCTCCTCGGCGAACAGGAACTGGCTGAAGGTCAAGGTGCGTTTCGGCATATCGCCCCCTAGTCGTGCAGCCCGGTGATGTCTTCGGGGCCGCGCCCCACGCCGACTGCGGAGCCGACCGACGGGAACGAGCCTGGAACCTTGGGCGCGTGCAGTTCGGCCAGCGCTCGCGTCCCACCCGCGTTCAGCTTGGTGAGCAGAAAGCGAAACTTGTCCTCGAGCGTCACTCCGATCGCCGCGCGTACCTCGGTCGGCAGGTTCCACAGCTCGCGCTTGAACGAGCCCAGCGCCTTCTTTCGAGTCTTGTAGAAGAATTGCTCGTCGGTGTCGGTGCTCTTGCGCTCATCCGCGGCTTCGGTCCGAAGCTTCGCGTAGATCGACTGTTTCAGTTCGGCCGGGAAGCGGGCGTGATCGAAGATCATGTTCTGGAATTCGGTCGCGAGATGGATCTCGCATGCGCCGCGCCTGGGGAATTGATCGAACAGGTCCGCCGAAAGCGTCGAAGCCCCATGCTGCACCGCGCCCGCGAGTCCGTACTGCTCACGCGCAATCTTCGAGAGCTGCTCGAGCGCATCGAAGTCCAGCTTGACCGCCGCGACCGAGCCGTCCGGCAGCGGCACACCGCCGTGCGAGGTGCCGGTCTGAATCGAGATCTTGCTGATACCGGTCGAGCCGGCTGCACGCTTCTCGAGTGCGGCGCCGTAGACCTTCATGAACGCGTGCAGCTCATCGGCGTTCGAATTGCGGCCACCGACCTCGCCGATCTCACCGCCGACCGAGGTGATCACGCCTTTCGGTTCGTGCGCGCGGATGAACGCGGTCAGCTCGGCGCACAGCCCGCCGTTCAACTGCTGCTGCGCCTCGTGACCCTGCTTGTCCAGCTCGACCAGCGTCGAGGTGTCGATGTCGATGTTGTAGAAGCCGGCCGCGAGCGCTTCGGCCGTCAGGTCCTTGACGGCCGCCATCTCCTTGCCCGGATCCGCGAGGTACTTCTTCGCGTTGACCTGGAAGTGATCGCCCTGAATGAACACCGGGCCGGTCCAGCCCTCGCGCAGTCCCGCCGCGATGATCACGAAGGTGTACTCGGTCGGTCGCTGATCGGTGTAGGTGATCTCGGAGCGCGCGATCTCGCAGATCACGGCACCCGCATCGAGCGCGCGGCGGGCGCGGAAAAGTGCCCGCGCGGTGTCGTACGCCATGCCGCGAATGTTGATCGCCGGCACCGTGAAGTCGGCCGGCGCCTCGCCGCGCCCGCGCGCCATGTAGAGGCCGTGGATCGAGGCGGGGTAGAGCCCGCGCGACCGCGCCTCCTGCATGACCGCGTCGCGCGCCGCGTCTCTCAGCTCGATCGAGGCGCCGAAGACGCCGGTGTGCACCAGCCGATCCAGCGCGTCCGAACTGCCGCTCGCAAGCGCAGCCGTGGCATGGCGGATCTCGTCTGAGGACTTCAGTTCCATGGGATTCCGTTCCGTAAGGGGTGCCCGGAGCGGGGGACCGGAGGCGCCGGTGGCGGCCAGGGCACGTGGGTCAGTCGAGTTTCAGAAACGGCGCGGGGAGTATAGCGGCGCTCCGGGGATCTCGAAAGCTCAACGGCGCGGCGTCGGTTCTGCTACCCGACCGCAGCCCCCAGCAGCACTGTGCCTTCGCGCGCATCGCGAAGCTCGTTGAAGCGAGCCGGATCGAAGGTCGCAATCCCCGGGGCCGGCTTCCAGTTGATGAGTGCCGCGAGGTCCAGCGTGCATGCAGGCGCCATTCCCATCCCGTGGCCGGTGTAGCCGGCGCTGATCGCGACGTGGTGCTCGGGATCGAGCCAGCCGACCAGTGGGCGACCATCGCGCGCAAAGCCCATGGTGCCGGCCCAGCGGTGCTCGATCGCCGCACCCTCGGGCACCAGGTCGCGCAGTCCCGATTCGATCGCGGACTGGATCTGCTCCGTGGGGTTCTGCTCGAAACCGACTTCGGTGTCGAGCGCCACATCGCGCCATCCACCGATCACGAGCCGCGAGTCCGGAAGTTGCCGCCACGACTGATAGCCCCAGTGGGCGTAGGTGGGGCGTGCGGCAATGGTGCGATCGATCGGAGCGGTGCAGAGCAACTGCCCGCGCCGCGGCGCGATGAGTCGCGAGAGCGCCGGCACCAGCTTGGGTGCGTAGGCATTGGTCGCGATCACGACGGTTCGAGCGCGAACCACGCCGTGGGCCGTGTGCACATGCCACAGCCCCGCGCGCCACTGCCCGTACTTGACGCTCGAGTGTTCGAAGAGTCGCGCACCGAGCCCCGCGGCACCGACCGCGACGCCATGCAGGAACTTGACCGGGTGGAACTCGCCGTCTTCGGGCATCAGGAACGCAGCCTTGAAATGACCCTCGGATTCGACCGGCACGTTGCCATGCACCTGCGTTTCGAGCATGCGGAAACCGTCGGCGTTCAATTCGGGCAGCGACGCGCGCTGATCCTCGGCCTCTTCCTCGGTGCGGCACAGGCGCAGGCTGCCGGTGAGCCGATAGTCGCACTCCAGCTCGAGCGCTCCGACCAGTTCCTTCACGCGCTGATGAGCGCGCCGGCCGGTCGTCACCATGGCCCGGGCGCCGTCGCGGTTCCACATCGCGATCGCTTCGGAGTAGGGCTCGGCGGGGGCGGCGAGCAGAAATCCTGCATTGCGGCCGCTCGCGGCCGAGGCGATGCGATCGGCTTCGAGCATCACGACGGTCGCCGACTGCTCGGCCAGCGTGTACGCGAGCGTCACACCCGTGATGCCCCCACCGACGATCACGACGTCGGCGTCGAGTTCACCGTGGAGTTCGGGATATGCGGGCGGCGCTTCGCGCCACCACACCGGATGTTTGAGGGATGCGTCGGACATGTGCGAACACATTGTGCGGGCTCGACGGGGCGGCGGGCAAGCCCGGGATGAATTTTTCGCAAGTGCGGTTCCCAATCGGCGCTGTGCAACGCGTTGACACCCTCGCCCCCGAGCCGGTTCAATCGCCTGCGCGAGTCCCCCATCTGAAGCGCGTTCTCCCCGGGAGCCCCCTTGAGCGACGCCGAGTCCGTTCCCTGCCGCCTGCGCGTCAACGGTGACGAGCGCACATGCGCGTTGCCGCCCTACACCACATTGCTCGAGGCGCTGCGCTATCACCTCGGGCTCACGGGCTCCAAGCAGGGCTGCGACAAGGGTGATTGCGGTGCCTGCACGGTGGTGATGGATGGCGAGCCGGTGCTCGCGTGCATCACACTGGCGCTGGCGGCCGAAGGGCGCGAGATCACGACGGTGGAAGGTCTCGCGGATCACGGCACGCCGCACCCGGTTCAGGACGCCTTCGACGTCACGGGCGGTGCGCAGTGCGGATTCTGCACGCCCGGCATGTTGATGAGCGCCTGGGTGCTGCTCAAGCGCAACGCCTCTCCGTCACGCGAAGAAATCGCGCACGCGCTGTCGGGGAACCTCTGCCGCTGCACCGGCTACACGAAGATCTACGAAGCGGTCGAGCTCGCGGCCAAGTCCGCACGGAATTCGTCGTGAGCGGCGGGGACAAGAAGCGCGGCGACGCGGCGCCGGCCGGAAGCACCACGCCGCCGCCCGGCATGGCGATCCCCAAAGGCCGCACAATGCCGCGCGAGGATCGCTTGACGCCCCCTCAGTGGGAGGGCGGGCGATCGCAGCCGCCGAACGATTCCAATTTCCGCATGATCGGACGTCGCAACCGGAAGATCGAGGGGCTCGCCAAGGTGACGGGCCGCGCGGTCTACGCCGACGACCTCACGCTGCCGCGCATGTTGCACGCCAAGCTGCTGCGCTCGATTCACCCGCACGCGAGGATCCGCTCGATCGACGCGAGCAAGGCACTCGCGATGCCGGGTGTGCACGCCGTGATCACGGGCCGCGACTTGCCGATCTACTTCGGCATCATCCCCTGGACCGAAGACGAGCAGGCGTTGTGCGAGGACAAGGCGCGCTACGTGGGCGATGCGATTGCGGCGGTGGCGGCCGACACGGAGCTGCTCGCCGAAGAAGCACTGCGAGCGATCTTGGTGGACTACGAGCCGCTGCCGGCAGTCATCGACATCGAGTCGGCGCTCGCGCACCCCGAGTGGAAGGTCAACGAGAAGGCCGAAGAGGGGAACATCTCCAAGCACGTGCATCTCGCGTTTGGCGACGTGGAGGCGGGACTCGCCGACAGTGATGCGGTGGTCGAAGGCGAGTACTGGTACGAAGGCTCAACGCACGCGCCGATCGAACCGCACTGTGCACTCGCCGACTTCGACGCGACCGGCTTCCTCACGCTCTACTCGAGCACGCAGGTCGCTCACTACCTGCATCGCGATCTCGCCAAGGTGCTCGAGCTGCCCACCCAGCGCGTGCGCGTGATCCAGCCGGTGGTGGGCGGCGCCTTCGGAGGAAAGAGCGAGCCGTTCTCGCTCGAGTTCTGCGCGGCCAAGCTCAGCATGGTGACCGGGAGACCGGTCAAGATCCTCTACACGCGCGAGGAAGTGTTCTACGCACATCGCGGGCGGCATCCAATGCGGCTCGCCTATCGAACCGGCATCAAGCAGGACGGCTCGCTCACCGCCGTGGACGCGAAGATCCACATCGACGGCGGCGCCTACTCGAGCTTCGGGCTCGTGACCACCTACTACTCGGGCCAGCTCTTGACCGCGCCCTACGGCATGCCGGCCTATCGCTTCGATTCGACGCGCGTGTTCACGAACAAGCCGTGTTGCGGCCCCAAGCGCGGCCACGGTTCCGTGCAGCCGCGCTTCGCGTTCGAATGCCAGCTCGACAAGCTCTCCGAGGCGATCGGCATGGACCCGATCGCGGTGAGGCGCAAGAATTTCATCGGCGAGAACACGCGCACCGTGAACGGCATGCGCGTCACCTCGAACGGCTTCCTGCAGTGTCTCGAGGCGATCGAATCGGCGTCCGAGTGGAAGCAGAAGTTCCGCCGCCTGCCGTACGGCCGTGGCGTAGGTGTGGCCGGCAGCATGTACATCAGCGGCACCAACTACTGCATCTACCCGAACGAAATGCCGCAATCGGCGGTACAGCTGAAGCTCGATCGCAGCGGACGCGCGACCGTGTTCTGCGGGATCAGCGACATCGGCCAGGGCGCCGAGTCGGTTCTCGCGTACATCGTGTGTGAGGAGCTGGGCCTCGAGCTGCGCGACGTGCGCGTCGTGGCGGCCGACACTGACCTCACGCCGGTCGACCTCGGCAGCTACTCGAGTCGCGAGACCTTCATGTGCGGCAACGCGTGCCTCGATGCCGCGCGCAAGCTGCGCGAACTCGTCGCCGAAGCGCTCGCCAAGCAGTGGGGTGTGGACAAGCGCGAGATCGTGCTCGCGGGAGGCGTGGCTTGCGCGACCAGCGACCCCGAGAAGCATGCGATGAGCGTGAAGCGGGCGTTCCAGCTCGCGGAGGCGCGCAACGGCACGCTCGGCTCGGTGGGCTGGTACCAGTCGCCCAAGCTCGGCGGGGACTATCGCGGCGGCACCATCGGTGCGTCACCCGCTTACTCGTTCACCGCGCACATCGCTCAGGTCGCGTGTGACCCCGAGACCGGGTTCGTGAAGGTGGAGAAGATCTGGGTCGCGCACGACTGCGGGCGCGCGCTGAACCCCGTGACCGTCGAAGGTCAGATGGAAGGCAGCGCCTACATGGGCTTCGGCGAAGCGATCTTCGAGGAGCAGTCTTATAAGGCCGCCGCTCCGCATCACGGCTCAGGCATTCATCACGGGCCGTCGCTGCTCGACTATCGCATCCCGACCTCGCTCGATACGCCTGAACTCGAGTCGTTCATCATCGAGTCGGTGGATCCCGAAGGACCCTACGGCGCCAAGGAAGCGGGCGAGGGGCCCCTGCACCCGAGTGTGCCGGCGATCTCGAACGCGATCTACGACGCGCTCGGCATTCGCTGCGACCGTCTGCCGTTCAGCCCGCCGCGCGTGTTGTCGCAGCTCGGGACCACCGATGCGCGTGCCGCGTGGGAGAAAGCACGCGCGGGGCTGGCGGCGGGAGCGAAGCGATGAGTGGCCGCTCATGCTGACCCTGCCGCGATTCGCGTGGGCGAGTCCCGCCACCGTCGAGGAAACTCTTGCGCTGCTCGAGGGGCCGCGCGGCGAGACGCTGTTGATCGCGGGCGGCACCGATGCGGTGCCGAACCTGAAGCATCGCCTGCATGAACCCAAGCGCATCGTGCACCTCGGTCGCGTCGGCGAATTGCGCTACGTGCGCGAAGACGCCGAAGGACTGCAGATCGGCGCTCTCGTGACACTCACGCAGCTCACGCGCGATCCGATCGTGCAGCGCGACTTCCCGGGGCTCGCGAAAGCCGCGTCGATGGTGGCGGGGCCGCAGCTTCGCAACATGGGGACGATCGGCGGCAACCTGTGCCTCGACACGCGCTGCACCTACTACAACCAGACGTTCTTCTGGCGCGAAGCGCTCGGCTTCTGCTTGAAGAAAGACGGCGTGCACTGCCACGTGGTCACCGCCGGCAAGCGCTGTGTAGCCGCACACTCGTCCGACGTGGCGCCGATGCTGATCGCGCTCGGCGCGCAGGTGGAGATCGCGAATCGTACCGGTCGCCGGCGAATCGCGGTGGATGACTTCTTCGCGGCCGACGGCGCCAAGAACAACGTGCTCGAACCCGACGACCTGGTCACTCTCATCACGGTGCCGGCCGCGTCGCGCGGGCTCGTGTTCGGCTACCAGAAGCTGCGGCCCCGAGCTGCGATCGACTTCCCCATGCTGTCGGTCGCGTTCACGGCGCGCCGCGACGGTGGCTCATTGGGTGGCGCGAGACTCGTGGTGAGCGCACTCGCCGCCAAGCCGCGCGTGGTCTCCGGAGTCGACAAGCTGCTCGACGGCGTCGCGGTGGACGACGCCGTGCTGACCGCGGTCGGGCAGACCGCCTACAAGCAGTGTCATCCGCAGACCAACGTGCCCTACGACAAGGATTACCGGCACGAGATGGTGCCGGTGTTCGTGAAGCGCGCGGTGAGAGACGCGCTGGGAGTGACGCCATGAACGATCGCGAAGAGATCTGGGACACCGTGGCGAGGTGGCGCGCTGAGCGCCGCCGGTTCGTGATGGCGAGCGTGATCGAGTCGCGAGGCTTCACCCCGCGAAAGCCCGGCGCTCACATGCTGATCGGCGAAGACGGCACGACCGCCGGCACGATCGGCGGCGGCGCGATCGAGCACCAGGTGCGCGAGCAGGCGGCGCGACTGCTCGAGAATGGCGGCTCGTCACTCGTGAAGCGACACCTCACGCAGGAACTCGGTATGTGCTGCGGTGGCGAGATGTCGGTGTACCTCGAAGTGCTGGAGCCTGCGCCCAAGCTGACGATCTTCGGCGCCGGCTACATCGCGCAGCCGCTCGCGAGCCTCGCGCACGACTGCGGGTTCGATGTGAGCGTGGTGGATGCGCGCGAGGAGTGGGCCACCAGCGAACGGTTCGCGCATGCAACGCTGATCAATCGAGACCCCGAAGCCGTGGCGCGCACGCTCGAAGCGAGCGGCGCCGAGTATGCCGTGGTGGTGACGCACGATCACGCGGTGGATCAGCGGATTGTGGAGGAGTTGCTGCGAAAGCCCCTGCGATTCGTCGGCATGGTGGGCAGTGTTCCCAAGCAGCGGAAGTTCGCGCTGCGGTTGCGCGCACGCGGTTTTGCCGACGCCGACATCGCGCGGCTGCGCTGCCCGCTCGGAGTGGAGATCGGCGCGCAGACGCCGCAGGAGATCGCGGTGAGCATCGTGGGTGAGCTGGTCGCGACGCGCCGTGGCGTCACGTTGCCCGAACCCTGGATGCCGCCCGTTGTGAACCAACCCAAGGACCGGGAGGTAGGCCGATGAAGGTGGGCGTGCTGCTGTCGGCGGGTGCATCGACGCGGATGGGAAGTGCGAAGGCGCTGGTGAAGCTCAAGGGTGAGAGCTTTGCCGCCGCCGGCATTCGCACGCTGTGGTCGGTGTGCGATTCGGTGATCGTGGTGCTCGGGCACGACGCCAAGCGCATTCAGAAGTCGATCGAGGCCGAGTTCGTGAAGCTCGTCGAGTCGGGGAAGCTGCACCGCGACATTCAGGGCGCCCACAAGCACGGGGCCGAAGGGCTCGAGGTGCACTTCGTGACCAATCGCGCGTGGAAGAAGGGCATGTACAGCTCGGTGCGACTCGGTCTGGTCGGTGCGGTGTCGCTCAAGCCGGAGAGCGTCGTGGTGCTGCCGGTCGATCACCCGAACGTCAAGGTGAACACCGTGCGCGCGCTCGGCGCGGGGATGGATGCGGCCCTGGGTGCCTACAAGGGGAGCCGCGCCGACAAGAAGCGCTTCGCCTACGCGATCGTGCCGAGGTATCGCGGCGAACGCGGGCACCCGCTGGTGCTGACGCCGGGGCTCGCGCTGGCGATCGCGGGGGACAGGGGCGCGGCGCATCTCGCGGATGCGGTGCGACGGAATGCGCGGCTGGTGGGCTACCTGGATGTGGCGGACAAGGGCGTGGTGCGGAATCGGAATACTCGTTAGTCGCTAGGCACGCCAGAACGGTCGTGCCGACGCGCCTCACAATCGCTGCATGCTGTGACACCCTCCGCCCCGCCCCGTATCTCCTCGCAGCAACCTTCTCCCGCTGCTCAGAGATCGCCCCGGGGTCCCCCGCATGCTCCGCTTCGAAGGCATCACACGCGTTCATGGCACTGGCCCTAAGGCTGTTCGCGCGCTCGGGCCTGTAACTTTCGACGTTCCGCGCGGCGAGCTGGTGGCGATCATGGGTCCGTCGGGTTCGGGTAAGTCCACGCTGCTCGCACTCGCGGGGGCTCTCGATCAGCCCAGCGAAGGCCGTGTGCTGGTGGACAACAACGACCTTGCCACTCTGGCGCCAGCCGCGTTGGCCGCACTCCGGCGCCAGACAATCGGCTTTGTGTTCCAGGATCTGAATCTCCTGCCGGGTCTGAGCGCGATCGAGAACGTGGCGCTGCCGCTCGATCTGGACGGAGTGGCGTCGAGCGAGTCGCGCAGGCTGGCGAACGAAGCACTCGAGGGTGTCCGCATGTCTGCACTTGCTCACCGTTTCCCGGATGACCTGTCGGGCGGCGAGCAGCAACGTGTCGCGATCGCGCGTGCCTTCGTCGGGCCCCGCGGACTGCTGCTCGCCGACGAGCCGACCGGCGCGCTCGACTCAGCCACCGGCGAGATCGTGATGCGGCTGCTGCGCGCGCAGTGTGATCGCGGCCGGACAGTGGTGCTGGTCACGCACGATCCGGCCCACGTGCGGTGGGCTGATCGCGTGCTGCACCTGCGTGACGGATTGATGGTCGACGAGGTTGCCGAAGTCGAGAGGTCAACCGAGGCCGCGACTGTCGGCGTGTCCGCGTGAGCGGCGCGAAGAGTTGGACCGCACTTCAAGCGCTCGCACGGGTCGAGTGGCGCCAGTTCGTTCAGCACCCGCGGCGCACGCTGTTGCTCATGTCGTTGGTCGCCGTACCGGTGGCGGCCATGGTCGGCGCCGCGGCGTTGCTTCGGATCGTCGAGCCATCGCCCGAAGAGTTGCGGGCTTCGATCATGGGATCGGCCGCGATGCGTGTGGATCTGACAGACATCGCCGGCGCCGCCGACCGAGCGTTGGCGCTGTTGCCTCGTTCAGCTCGCACCGAAGCGATTGCGAACGGAATCGAGCGCGTGAGTGTCCCGGGCATTCGTCTGGGTGCACGACTGCTCGCACTCGAGCCGAGTGCACTGGCGACTCGCGGCCTTGCACTTGGACTCGTGCGCGTCGAGCGCGGCCGTCCGCCTGCGAACGACCGCGAGGTCGCACTCTCGCCGGTGCTCATGGAAGGGCTGGCGCGATCGATCGGCGACTCGGTGACGCTTGGCGATGGCTCGGCGCGGACGATCTCGGGCGTGCTGTTCGACCCCGAGGCGCTCGATGACCCGCTGGTCGTGAGGTCGCCGATCGCTGTGGAGGATCGAGTCGAACGGCAGTGGCTGGTTGGGCTCGCCGGCGACTCGGTCGCATCGGCCGCCCGGGCGCTCGAAGCGGCGGGCTACGCCGTGCATACGCGGACTGAGTCCGGGCGACGCGGTGCCACCGTGACGGCCGTGATCTTTCTGTTCGGCAGCGTCGGGTTCTTCGAGGCTGCACTCGTGATCGCTGCCGCATTTGCAGTGAGCCTGCGCCGGCGACAGCGGGAGATCGGGTTGCTCGGTTCACTCGGCGCGACCGTGAGTGGCATCACCCGCGCCATGCTGCTCTCGGCGGTCGCACTGGGTGCGGTTGCCGCGACGATCGGCGTCGGACTCGGAGCCGCAGGAGCAGCTGCGGTGCTTCCGTTTCTCGATACGCTCAATCGTCGGTGGAACGGCAGCTTCGAGTTTCCGCTCGAGTACGCGCTTCCCGCCGCGTGGCTCGGAGTAGCGGCGGCGGCGATCGCGGTTCTGTTCCCCGCGCGATTCTCCGCGCGGCTTCCGATTCGCGAAGCGCTCGGTGCGCGCCGCCCGGTGCGTGCGGTCTCGCGTCGGTGGCTGGTCGCGGGGTTGGCGATCGAAACCATGGCGGTTGCGCTGTTGCTCGTGCCACGAGGGCATGGAGTGATGTCCGGCCTGGCGGTGATCGGCAGTGCGGTGCTGGGCGTGATCGGCTTTGGTGCTTGCAGCCCGTGGGTGCTGGCCGCACTCGGGCGCCGCGCCGGCCCGCTGCCGCTCGCGTGGCGACTGGCGCTGCGCGACTCCGGGCGCTTCGCAGCGCGCAACGGCCCGGTGGTGACTGCGGTGCTCGCTGCGATGGCGATGGGGGTGATGGTCGCTGTTCTGGTCGCGAGTCTCGACGGCAAGATCACGTCGTTTCCGGCGCCCTATCGCGATGATCAGATCGTGGTCGAAGGCGCGGGCGCCGAAGACGTCGCACGCCGCGTGGCGCAGGCGCAACGCGCGATCGCGGTGGCGCCCGTGACAGCGGCCTATGCGCAGGGTGTGCCGCTGCGAGTCCGTTTCGCAGGCGACAGCGCGACAATGCGACGCATCGACTGGGTCGCGTGCGGCGACGAGGCGCTGCTGCGAGCGATCGACGGAGATGCCGGCGCGAACGCGTTTCGTGATGGCGCACTGATCGCGATCGGCCTGCCGAAAGGCGCCGGGGAGCTGCGCGTGATCGCGGGGCCGCGGCGACGGCGAATCGCATGGCCGACGACGCAACGCATCGCAATGACCCAGAACGTGGTCGGCCCCGCGTTCGTGGTGGCGAGTTCGGCGCTCGAGTCGCGCGGCCTCACTTCTGGACCGCCTCCTCGCAATGCGCTCGTGCCGTGGGTGATGAGGCTCGACCACGCGGTCACTCAACAGGAGATTCGCGCGGCGCAGGCGCTGGCGGCTGCGACGCCCGGGACAAACGTCGATGCCGTGCTGCTGCACCGCGGGCCGGCGCGATCGTTCTTCTTCACCATGCTCGCCGCGTGCCTGCTCACGGCACTCGTCGTAGTTCTGGTGGCGACGTCGCTCACCGCCGCGGAATCGGCCGGCGATGAGCATGTGCTGCACACGGTGGGTGCCGCTCCCTCGTTGCTGCGAGAACACGCGGCCGCGCGGGCCGGATACCTGGCACTGCTCGGCTGCGTGCTGGCGATACCGGCCGGTATGATGCCCGCGATCGGGCTGCTCGCGAGCACCAACTTCGCCGTGCAGCTCGTGATTCCGTGGCGCGACGTGGCGCTCTGCACAGGGCTGCTGCCAATGCTCGCGTATGCGGTGACCTGGTGGGGTGGGGGAGGTCGGCGGGTGGTCCTGGCGGAGGCGTAGGCGCGAGGTTGCGCGCGGCGTGGAGTGTCGGACGGGCTGACGAATTCCTCGAAGCGACCCGACACCGATCGCGCGCGCATTCGCAGCCACCTCGTGGCGGCACCTCCAGTCACACGTACTTGGGCTCAGCAGCTAATGCATCACTTCAGCTGGCGCGCCGATTGCGATTGTCATGGCTCTCGCCTCGGAGGCCGCCATGACCACGTGCCGTGATGCGCGTCTGCGCTCGAATTACCTTGGAACCGTCTTCCTTGCCCTCGGTAGCGTGTTGCTCGCGCTGCCCGCCCGAGCTCAATCGCAAAATCGCGACGGGTTCGCCGTCGAGCGTCTCTACTCAACGGTCGGGGCCTGTCGTTCGGTCGCGATCGGCGACTACGACGGCGACGGCGACAACGATCTCGCCATGGCCGGCGCACGCACTCCAGCGCTTGGAGATCTCGATGGCGACGGCGCACTGGATCTCGCGTTTCCTTCGATCTACACGGGCGAGGTCGCGTTCATGTTCGGTCAGCGATCAGTGACTCTCCGAAAGCCGAGCAAGCCATCCGCTCGCCATGTGCTTGCGGATGACACGTCACAAGCATCGCTACGACTCGATCCGGTCGCCCCGCACCAAGGTGCCAGCTCACTCGAGGTGAGATTCACGCTGCCGGGCAGCGCGCCCGTGAGCCTTGAGATGTTCGACATCACGGGTCGCCGCATTCAAGAGCGGTGGGCGCCCAGGGGAGCCAGCGGCGAACAGGCCATGGAGTTCAGTCTCGATCGCTCACTTCGATCCGGCGTCTACTGGCTCCGCCTTCGTCAGGGGGCAGCCGTGGCGACTCGACGCTTCACGATCGTGCGCTGAGATGACTCGGCTCCAGCGACTGCTCGTCGGCTCAGCACTTCTCGCGCTGACGCTCGTGGCGCTGCTCTGCGTTCTGCCCGTCGCGATTCGAATGCAGATGGGTGGAATGCGGTAGGTCCTCACCGTCGCCGCGCTGCGGCCCCGAATCACTCACTCATCCTCGCCGCCGGACTTCCAGCGGAAAGCCTCCAGCACGCCGATCAGGGTGATGGCGAACACGGCGGAACCCACGCACGCGACGACGGCGTCGGGACTCATCGCGCACTCCGGACGAGCGTGCCCAGGGAGAGAATCGATGGCACCCAGATTCCTACGAAGATGGCCGTCTGCTTGTCCAAGAAAAACCAGAGATAGACGGAGAACAGAAACGAGATCGAAGCAGCGGTCAGGAACAGCTTCATGGGACGGCTGGCATTGTGCATGGTGGTGCTTTCTCGCAAAGGCGTGATTGTCTTGACGACCACTCGGGAGTTCGTGGCGGCGTGGCGGGAGGAGTCGAGCTCGCCCCGCGTCAGCCCGTGAGTCTGGCGTCGAGTGCCTCGAGGTTCTCGAAGCGTTCGACGCCTTTCGGAGGCACCGGCGCACCGGCCCCGCCGATCCACAGCGGCATGCGGTGCGGCAGCATTCGACGCAGCCGACCGACCGCGGCGGAGGTCCGGCGTCGAGGAGCGGCTGCCGAGATGCTGATGGCGACGATCTCGATGCCGCGCGTCGTCGCGGCAGCGGCGATCTGCTCGACCGGGTTGTCGCAGCCCAGGTAGAGGACCCTGTACCCGCGGTACGCGAGCAGCGTGCTCAGCATGAGCAGGCCGCCTTCGTGGGTATCGCTGGAGAGCGTCGCCACCGCGAGCCGCGGGCCGCGAGCCGTGTGATCGAATGGCTCGCGAACCTCGCGAAGAAAGCCGGAGAGGCAGGCCGAAGCGAAGTGCTCATGGCGAACCTCGAGAGCCTTGCTTCTCCACGCCATGCCGATCTCGGACATGAAGGGGCCGGCGAAGTCTTCGAGAAAGCGAAGCGGCCCGAGCCGGACCCAGCTGGCTCTCAGCTCCCGAACCAGTGCCTCGCGATCGAGGTCGGAGGCGGCCTTCAATGCCGCGGCGAGCGAGCGGGCGAGTGACTCGCGCCCGAATTCGATCGACCGCTGGTCCGGCGTCGCGGCCTCCTCGGGGTCCGCGATCGACAGCATGCGATCGAGCTCGTCCGACGGGAGTCCCAGGATGTCGCCCGGTCGATGCCCCAGCGCCAGCAGTCGCGTGACGCGGCGCAGGCGCTCGACCTGCGTGGCGGAATAGAGGCGATGCCCCGACGGCTTGCGCTCCGGAATGGGCGAGCCGTACCGACGTTCCCAGGTGCGAAGGGTTTCGGCCGGGATCTGAGTGGCTCGCGACAGGGCGCCGATCGAGAGGGTTTTCGCGTCGCCTCGACTGGGTTTTGGCTTCACTTGCGTCCTCTTCGGACTGCGTGAGAGCGGGGGCCGAACGAGTCTGCTTCCGTCGGCCCACCTCAGATGAGCAGGTTTTGAACGAGATTCAGTCAGATCTCAGTCGGGCCGGAATCGTTGCCTTATTGGCCAATAGCTGAGGTAGTCAGGCGACTGTCGAGATGTCATGCATCCGCCATACATGTTCAGAACCGATTCAAACATTGGATCGATCCGCACGCAAGCGCCATCGGATGCCCCGTCGTCACCGGACCCGCCGGTGACTTGCTCGATGATCAGGAGGATCCAATGACGAATCGCAGGCAGATCTCGCTTCTGGGGGCGGCGGCCCTCGCACTGTTCGCCGTGACGGGTTGCAGCAGCGACGACGACAACCCGGTCAGCCCCGGGACGCCGGCCGCTCAGGCGCGCGTCATGGCCGTCCACGCGTCCCCTGACGCTCCGGCGGTCGATCTGCTGGTCGACGGCACGATCGCCGGAACTGCGCTGGCATTTCCGAACAGCACCCCGTACCTCAGCGTCACGTCCGGCACTCGCAACGTGAAGGTGAACGTCACCGGAACCGCGACCACGGTGATCAATGCGGACCTCGCGTTGAGCGCCAACACGAACTATTCCGTGTTCGCGACCGATTCGGTCGCCAGCATCGGCGCCCTCGTCTTGACCGACGACCTCACCGCTCCGGCTGCCGGCAAAGCGCACGTGCGCTTCGTCCACCTGTCACCGAACGCACCGGCTGTCGATGTCGCGGTTCAGGGTGGCGCCGTGCTGTTCGCGAACAGGAGCTTCAAGGAGTTCGCGCCCTTCACGCCAGTCGACGCGGGGACCTACAACCTCGAGGTTCGTCTGGCCGGAAGCAGCACGGTGGTGCTGCCGCTCAACGGCATCGTGCTGCAGGCCGGGAAGATCTACACGGTGTTCGCGAAGGGCTTCGTGGGCGGAGCCGCCGCCCAGGCGCTGGGCGCGCAGATCATCGTCAACAACTGATCCGACAGTCGCCGCGGGCAGGGCGTCCGAAAGGGCGCCCGTGCTCGGGTGATGCGAACCAGGATTCCTGGCGATGGCCGCCAGGTGCGGGAGGGGCTTGATGAGCATTGAAAATCTGATCCTGATCGCTGCGGTGGCCGGGACGCTGAGCACGGCCGACTCCAGAGTGGGAGACAAATCGATGGTGCGCAGCGTTCACGAGTTCCGAGTCATCACCATCGACGGAGACGAGAAGTCCCTGGCCGACTACCGGGGCAAGACGCTTCTGATCGTCAACACCGCGTCGCGGTGCGGCTTCACTCCCCAGTACAAGTCGCTCGAAGCCCTCTACCGCCGCTACAAGAGTCAGGGATTCGAGGTCGTCGCTTTTCCGGCGAACGACTTCATGAAGCAGGAGCCCGGAACGAATGCCGAGATCAAGGAGTTCTGCAGCCTCGAGTTTCGGACCAGCTTCCCGCTCTTCAGCAAGATCAGCGTGAAGGGCAAACAGATCGAACCGCTCTACGCCTACCTGACGCGAGACTCCGGTTTCCCGGGGGAGATCTCGTGGAACTTCACCAAGTTTCTCGTCGACCCCGACGGGAAGGTGGTTGCTCGGTTCGATTCCGCCACGGATCCGCTCGCCAAGCAGATCACGGACCGGCTCGACTCACTCACAGCCAAGCGATAAGGACCGGCGACATGTTGCAAACCACGCGCCGTATGTCCGGTGATGCAGGGCCCGCAGTCGCCGTGCCGCCGGAACCCATTCACTGGTCGGGGAGTGCGCCGTTTCTCGCCTTGCATGCGGGCGTGATCGCCGTGTTCTGGGTGGGCGTATCCCCCGTAGCCCTTGCAACCGCGATTGGGCTCTACCTGTTTCGCATGTTCGCCATCACGGGTTTCTACCATCGCTACTTCTCGCACCGCACGTTTCGTGCGGGGCGCTCGATTCAGTTCCTGATGGCGCTGGCCGGCACGCTCGCAGTTCAACGAGGCCCGTTGTGGTGGGCCGCGCATCATCGCTACCACCATCGCCACTCGGACGAGGACGGTGATTCGCATTCACCTGGTCGGCACGGCTTCTGGTGGAGCCACGTGGGGTGGTTCCTCACCCAGAGTGGAACTCCCACTCGCGAACATCTGGTGCGTGATTGGGTCCGCTACCCGGAGCTTCGGTTTCTCGACCGTTACTACCTGGTCGGCCCCATCCTCCTCGCGCCGGGCCTGCTCGGCCTCGGAGCCTGGCTGCAAGTCGCCGCCCCGCGGCTCGGCACCAGCGCAGCGCAGATGTTCGTGTGGGGTTTCCTCGTCAGCACGGTCGTGCTCTATCACGCGACCTACACGATCAACTCTCTGTCCCATCAGTTCGGGTCGCGACGCTTCGATACCGGTGACGACAGCCGCAACAACGGGCTTCTCGCCCTGCTCACACTGGGCGAGGGATGGCACAACAATCATCACCACTACCCGGGCGCGGCGCGACAAGGTTTCTACTGGTGGGAAATCGACCTGACCTACTACGGGCTCAAGGCTCTCGCCGCCTTGCGCGTCATCTCCCGCCTGCAGCCCGTACCCGCAAGGGTCCTCGAACGCAGGCGGCTGTCATGAGAGTCGCGATCGTCGGCTCAGGGATTTCCGGGCTCACGGCCGCTCGCGAACTTCATCGCGAGCACGAGATCACGCTGTTCGAATCGGAGCCACGACTCGGCGGCCACGCGCACACCGTCACGGTGGAAGACGCTGGAGTCTCGCAACACCTTGACACGGGGTTCCTGGTCTTCAATCGGCGCGACTACCCGCGATTCGAAGCGATCCTCGACGAACTCGGTGTGGGCTCGAAGCCGAGCGACATGAGCTTCAGCGTCCGATGCTCTCGTACCGGGGTCGAGTACAACGGATCGAGCCCTGGCTCGATCTTCTGTCAGCCGGCGAACGCGATCCGGCCCGGCTTCTGGCGCATGCTGCGCGACGTGTTCCGCTTCTATCGGGACGGTCGCGCGACGGTTGCCGGCATGTCGGAGGACGCCACGGTGGATGATCTCGTGCGCGCGGCGCGGTACTCCGAGGAGTTCGTGTCGTGGCATCTCCTTCCGCTCGGCTCGGCGTTGTGGTCCGCACCGCCTTCTGCGTTTCGCCACTACCCGGTGCACTTCGTGGTCGACTTCTTCGATCGTCACGATCTGCTCGAACTGAACATCAGGCGGCGGGTCGGCTGGCGCACGGTTGCCAACGGTTCGGCGAGCTATGTGGAGCGACTTGCGGACGCGTTCCGGGACCGCATTCGATTGGGTGACCCGGTGCGTTCGATTCGCCGCACGTCCGACGGCGTGCGAGTACTCACGACCGGGGGCGAGGCGACCGTCGACGAGGTGATCCTGGCCTGTCACGGCGACGATGCGTTGTCGCTGCTCGAGGATCCCACTCCCGCCGAGCGCGAGATCCTCGGCGCCGTGCGCTATCAGACGAACGAGGTCGTGCTGCACACCGACACCTCGTTGCTGCCGCGCACCCGCAAGGCGTGGGCGAGCTGGAACTACCACGTTCGCCCCGACCGCGACCTCGCCACGGTCACCTACGACTTGAACCGCCTGCAGGGACTCCGCTCCACCACGCGCTATTGCGTGACACTCAACGAAACCGAGTCCGTGGATCCATCACGCATCATCCGCCGGTTCAGTTACTCGCACCCCCAGTATTCGCTCGACTGGGTGCGCCTCAGGAAGCAGCGCGATCGCATCCAGGGAGTGCACAAGGCCTGGTTCTGCGGGGCCTATTTCGGAAACGGGTTCCACGAGGACGGAGTCCGGAGTGCTGCGGAAGTGGTCGACGCGATCGCCCATCGGGCCCTCGTGGCGAGGGCCTCGTGAACAGTGCCCTCTACTTCGGCACGATCGCGCACCGCCGGCAAACGCCGGTCGTGAACGCGTTCCACTACCGCGCGTTTCTCGTCTACCTCGATCTCGGCGAACTGGATGAGGTCTTTCGAGGCCGGTGGTTGTGGTCCGCGCGCCGCTTCGCGCCCGCGTGGTTCCGCCGGGCCGATCACGTCGGCGATCCGACGCGACCGCTCGACGACTGCGTTCGCGAGTTGGTGTACGAGCGCGCCGGGTTCCGCCCCGCGGGCCCCGTGCGCCTGCTGACGAACCTCCGCTACTGGGGCTACTGCATGAACCCGGTAAGCTTCTACTACTGCTTCGACGAACTCGGAGATCGCCTGCAGGCAATCGTTGCCGAGATTCACAACACGCCGTGGGGCGAGCGCCACTGCCACGTCCTCGACTGCCGTGCGGAATCGGCGGAACTCGGTCCACGCGTATTCGAGTTCGCGAAAGAGTTCCACGTCTCGCCGTTCATGCCGATGGAGATCGAGTACGCCTGGCGCTTCTCCGCCCCGGGGCACGCGCTCACCGTTCATATGGAGAGCCGCTCGAAGGGACGTGGGTTCTTCGACGCCTCGATGAGCTTCGAGCGCCGGCCGATCTCGACCGGAAGTCTCGCCACCGCTCTGCTGCGGCACCCGTTCATGACTGGCAAGGTGATCGTCGCGATTTACTGGCAAGCGCTGAGGCTCTGGCTCAAGCGCTCGCCCTACTATCCCCATCCGGGCGGGCTTCGCAGCGGGGTCCGCCCATGAGCACGATCCAGTCGCTGCCAGCGGTCTTGCGCCGCCCTCGATCGTCCGGCATGATCGCGCGCCTGGCGCGCGCCCTCGTGCATCAGAGGCTGGCAGGGATCCGCGACGGACAGCTGGCAGTCGAGGACTCAGGCGGTGTCCGCCGGTTCGGTGAGGCATCCGATCTTCCGTGTGCCTCGCTCCGCGTTCTCGATCCCGGGTTCTATGCGCGGGTGGCACTCTCCGGATCACTGGGTTTCGCGGAGTCTTTCCTGCGCGGCGAGTGGACGACCGACGACCTCACGAATCTGCTGAGCGTTTTCGCTCGCAATCTGAGTCGCCACGGCGGCGGCCGATGGGCCAGCGCCGCGTTCGCCCGACCGCTCGCGCGTCTGGGCCACGCCCTGAGTGCGAACTCGCGTCGCGGGAGTCGCAAGAACATCCATGCCCACTATGATCTCGGAAACGCGTTCTACGCTCTGTTCCTCGACGACACGATGACTTACTCGTGTGCGGTCTTCCCCGAGCGCGCGAGTTCTCTGCGCGAGGCATCGGTCCGAAAGCTCGACCTCGTGTGCCGCAAGCTCGGGCTCGCGCCGGGGCAGCGGGTGCTCGAGATCGGGACGGGCTGGGGGAGTTTCGCGATTCATGCGGCGAAGCACTACGGATGTCACGTCACCACCACCACGATCTCGGACGCGCAGCACCAGCTCGCGCTCGAGCGGATCCGTGCGGAGGGGCTGACGGATCGCATCGAGGTGCTCACGACGGACTATCGGGACCTCGAGGGCAGCTTCGATCGGCTCGTGTCCATCGAAATGATCGAGGCCGTCGGCCACGAGAATCTCCCGGCCTATTTCCGGGCCTGCGCGGATCGGTTGCGCTCGGATGGCGCCATGCTGCTCCAGGCGATCACCATGCCGGATCGCGACTACGACGACTATCTGACTTCCGCCGACTACATTCAGTGTTACGTGTTTCCCGGCAGCAGTCTTCCGTCGCTCGGAGCGATCACGAGCGCGGTGGCGCGCACCGACCTTCGGATCGATCACCTCGAGAGCATCGGGCGCCACTACGGCGAAACGCTGCGCCGCTGGAGGGCGTCGTTCACGGCCCGGCTTCCCGAGATCAAGGCGCTGGGATTCGACGACCGTTTCGTGCGGCTGTGGACCTACTACCTGTGCTACTGCGAGGCGGGATTCGAGGAGGGCTACGTGGACGATCTCCAGCTGGTGCTCGCGAAACCGGCGTGGCGAGGGGCACCGATCGCATCGGAGTCCGCGAACCGCGACCTGGCATCTGCCCTGAGCGGAGCGCGCGCGTGACTCTCGTCCTCGCTCTCGGCGCATGGGTCGCCGCTGCGATCGCCATGCTGCTCCTGTGGCTCTGGCAGCGCCGCAGCGGTAACGCAGCAATCGTCGATGTGGCGTGGTCATTCGCCACCGCCGTGATCGGCGTTGTGTTTGCGATCGTCCTGGGCGAAGGACCGCGCAAATGGATCATCGCCGGTCTCGCCGGCGCCTGGGGACTGCGTCTCGGCGCACATCTCTGGCAACGAGTCTCCGGCGACGTGCACGAAGATGTCCGCTACCGAAACATGCGCGAGCAATGGGGACCGCGTTTTCAGCTCTATATGTTCGGCTTCTACCAGCTGCAGGCGCTGTGGGCCGTCCTGTTCGCACTGCCAATGGCGTGGGCCGCGTGGAATCGAACGCCGCTCGGATGGCCGGATGCGCTCGGGATCGCGATCTGGGTCGTCGGGGTCACGGGCGAAGCTTTGTCGGACCTTCAGCTGCGACGATTTCGCGAGAGCAAGGAATTGGCAGGTCGGGTCTGCAATCAGGGGCTGTGGCGATACTCGAGGCATCCGAATTACTTCTTCGAGTGGATCCACTGGTTCGCATACGTGTGCCTGGCCGCGGGCGGCGATGGTCGTTGGCTCGTCCTGCTCGGCCCTGCCGCGATGCTGTGGTTGCTGCTCAAAGTAACCGGCATTCCGCTGCTCGAGACTCGCATGCTCGAGAGCCGGGGCGAGGCGTACCGTCGGTATCAACGTACGACTTCGGCGTTTTTCCCCTGGCGACCTCGAAGGATCGCTCCGTGACTTTGAACGGCGGGGCTCTGGGCCTCGAACTAGCAGAACGCGGCGTGATCCCCGAATGGCTCATTCGCCGATCGATCCGGCGGCTCTGCGAGCGCCACGCGTTGCAACTCGCGGCCGGTTCCGATGCGGAAGCCGAACATGCGCTGCTCGCGTTTCGTGACGAGGCGCGGCGGGGCCCGATCGCGCCGGTACCGGAGCTCGCGAACGACCAGCACTACGAAGTGCCAGCCGAGTTCTTTGGCGAGGTGCTAGGGACTCACCGTAAGTACAGCGCCTGCTTCTGGCCTCCGGGCGTGACCGACCTGGCCGTAGCGGAAGCCGCGGCGCTCCGAATCACGTGCGAGCGCGCGGACCTCCGCGACGGCATGCGTATCCTGGAACTCGGCTGCGGCTGGGGGTCGCTCTCCCTCTGGATGGCTTCCGCCTATCCGCTCGCCCGCATCGTGGCGATCTCCAACTCGGTCTCGCAGCGAGCACACATCGTCGCGCAGGCGGACCGCCGCGGGTTGAAGAATCTCGAGGTTCGCACGCTCGACATGAACTCCTTCGAGGCGTTCGGCTCGTTCGATCGCGTCGTGTCGGTGGAAATGTTCGAACACATGAGGAACTGGGAAGCGCTCCTCACGAGAGTCGAAGCGTGCCTTGCGGAGGAGGGCCGAGTGTTTCTCCATGTGTTCTGTCATCGACGATCGACTTATCCATATCGCACGGATGGCCCGGAAAACTGGCTCGGCCGACACTTCTTTACCGGCGGCATGATGCCGTCCCGGGACTACTTGCGGCACCTGGAGGCCCCTCTCGAGGTGGAGGCCGAGTGGACGTGGAACGGGGAACACTACCGCCGGACCGCGGACGCGTGGGCCGCGAATCTCGATCGCCGTCGCGATTCGATCCTTCGTATTCTCGCGAAGACCTACGGATCTGCGGAAGCCGAGCGCTGGTTCGCGCGCTGGAAGATCTTTTTCCTCGCATGTGCCGAGATGTTCGGGTTGCGAGAAGGAACGGAGTGGATGGTGGGGCATTATCGGCTGAAGCGACCGGGAGCGCTGCAGGAGAACCCGCGCGGTTCCATCGACGCGGTGCTGGCTTGAGCGCCGAGTCCAAGCCGGACGCGTCCGGGCCTCACGAAGCGCTGCGACCCGGCCGGATGGTGTTACTCACCGGTGCCTCCGGCTATGTCGGCGGGCGTCTCCTGCTCGAGCTGGAAAAGCGTGGCGAGAGGATCCGCTGCCTCGCGAGGCGTCCCGAGCTTCTCGCGCCGCGCGTCGGGAGCAGCACGGAGGTGGTCGGTGGCGACGTCTCGGATCCGAGCTCGCTCCGCTCCGCGATGGCGGGAGTACACACCGCGTTCTACCTGGTCCACGCCATGGACGCGCACGGGGACT
This sequence comes from Candidatus Eisenbacteria bacterium, assembly GCA_013140805.1. Classification (NCBI taxonomy): domain Bacteria; phylum Candidatus Eiseniibacteriota; species Candidatus Eiseniibacteriota bacterium. The sequence goes on along the minus strand of JABFRW010000008.1, from coordinate 25,601 downwards.
TCGCGCGACGCGATCGAGAGGCCGCCGCGTGCTTCGGTTCTGCGGCGCGGGAGGCGGCTGTGCGTCGGATCGTCTACCTCGGAGGTCTTGGACGTGGAGCCGATCTCTCCGAGCACCTCGCCAGTCGGCAGGAGGTGGGGCGAGTGCTCGCGGAGTCGGGCGTCCCGATCATCGAGCTGAGAGCCTCGGTCATCATCGGATCCGGCAGTCTCTCGTTCGAGATGGTGCGCGCACTGGTTGAGCGCCTTCCCGTGATGGTCACGCCGCGCTGGGTGAGCACGCGAACTCAGCCGATCGCGGTTGAGGACGTGATCGCCTATCTGGTGGCCGCACTCGAATCCGCCGAGGCGGAGGCCGGTGTGTTCGAGATCGGCGGCGCCGATGTCGTCTCCTATCAGGAGATCATGCGCGAATACGCCCGCCAGCGAGGCCTTCGACGCTGGCTGATTCCAGTTCCCGTGCTGACACCACGGCTGTCGAGCCGATGGCTGCGGCTCATCACGCCACTTCACGCCGCAGTGGGCCGTGCCTTGATCGACGGCGTTCGCAACGAGACCGTGGTCGCGGATGACCGGGCGGTCCGGACGCTGGACGTGCGTCCGATCGGATTCTCCGAAGCGATTGCCCGGGCGCTGCGCAATGAGGATCGCGCGTTCGCCGAAACCCGCTGGTGCGACGCCATCGGCGATCGTCCCTCCGAGGCGACGGGTCGTCTCGGCACGCGGATCGTCGATTCGCGCTCGATCGAAATCCCGCGCTCCCCGGAAGAGGCATTCGCGCCGATTCGCCGGATCGGCGGTCGCACCGGCTGGTACCACGGAGACGCCTTGTGGAGAATCCGCGGAACCTTGGATCTCCTGGTAGGAGGGCCCGGACTGCGGCGTGGCCGGCGCGACCCCGATGCGCTGCGTCGCGGAGATGCGCTGGACTTCTGGCGTGTCGAGGCGTTCGAACCACCCCACCTGCTCCGGCTCGTCGCCGAGATGCGATTGCCGGGGCGGGCATGGCTCCAGTTCGAAGTCGAGCCGACCGCGACGGGTGCGCGCATCCGTCAGACCGCGATCTTCGATCCACGCGGCCTGTTCGGGCTCCTCTACTGGTATGCGCTCTTCCCGCTCCACCGGGTGATCTTCACCGGGATGCTGCGAGCCATTGCGGCGGCGGCGCTCCGCGGGCCGAGTTCCGTGAAGTTCCCGGAGCCTCCAGTCTCGAACGGAGCTCGTCTGTGAAGCGCTCTGACGTGCCGTTCGGAGGTTGCCGCCGAATCGTGTGGGTCGCCGCTGCGTCGCTCTTGAGCCTGGTCCCGGCACTGGCCTCCGCTGCCGTCCTCCGCGGTCGAGTGCTCGATGCGCGCACGCGCGAGCCGCTGGTCGCGGCCCGCATCACGCTCCAGGGAGCGCTGCTTGGCGCGTTCACGGACGACCAGGGACGCTTCGTCGTTGCCGACGTGCCGCCCGGGCCGTACAACGTTCAAGCGCAGCAGCTGGGCTACCGGCGCCAGATCATCTACGAGATTGTCGTCACTCCGGCGCGGCCCACGGAGCTCGAATTCATGTTGGAAGAAGAGGTCGTGTCCACCGATTCGGTGTCGGTCACGGCGTCGCCGTTTGCGCGCCGCGCGGCGAGCCCGGTTTCGTTGCGCACCATCGGCGCGGCCGAGATCGCGCGCTTCCCAGGCGGGGGACGCGATCTATCGAAGACGCTCCAGAGCACTCCGGGTGTCGCATCGACCCCGAACTTTCGCAACGACCTCATCATCCGCGGCGGTGCGCCCAACGAAAACCGATTCTATCTCGATGGCGTCGAGGTCCCGAACATCAACCACTTTGCGACCCAGGGTTCGTCGGGTGGGCCGGTGGGGATGATCGATGTGAACTTCATTCGCGAGGTCGACGTCTACACGAGCGCATTCCCGGCCTCGCGCGGCAACGCACTCAGTGCGGTGATGGACTTCCGTATGCGGGATGGCAACGCCGAGCGGCGTGTGACCACGGCCACCGTCGGCGCTTCCGATCTCGGAGTCACGCTCGATGGCCCGCTCGGGAAGAACACCACGTACATCCTGTCGGCTCGGCGCTCGTACCTGCAGTTCCTGTTCGAAGCGCTCGGCCTGCCATTCCTGCCCACCTACAACGACGCGCAGTTCAAGCTGCGGACCAAGCTTGGCGACCGCGACGAGATTGCGCTGCTGGGCCTGGGCGCGATCGATCGGTTCACCCTCAACCGCGAGGCCAACGACACGGAGTTCAAGCGCTACTTGCTGGACAACCTGCCGGTGACGCCGCAGTGGAACTACACGGTCGGCGGCGTCTGGAGGCATCTCTCGCCGCTCGGTGTCACGACCACGGTGCTGTCTCGCAACCAACTCGACAACAATGCGAGCAAGTACCAGGGCAATGACGACACCGACCCCGCCAAGTTGCTGCTCGACTACGACTCGCGGGAGTCCGAGACCAAACTTCGCGTGGAGCGCAGCGAGCGGCGCGGCGCTTACCGTCTGGAATATGGCGCCGGGCTCGAGGCCGCCGAATACACGACCCGCACCTTCCAGAAGACGCCGACCCAGAGCGGCATCATCGTGGTGAACTACGACTCGAAGCTCACGCTCGCAAAGGGCACGGTGTTCGCCCAGGTGAGCCGCATGCTGGCGGGCGAACGCCTGACGCTCTCCCTGGGAACGCGGCTCGACGGATCGGACTACTCGTCACGCACGATGCGCCTTGGCCAGCAATGGTCACCGCGCTTCGCGGCATCTTACGCGCTATCGCCGCGTTGGCGTCTCAATTTCAGTCTGGGACGCTATCTGCAACTGCCCGCCTACACGGTGCTTGGGTTTCGTGACTCCACCGGAGTCCTCGCCAATCGCGCCCGCGGGGCGACCTACATTCGCGCGGACCATCTGGTCGGCGGTATCGAGCTGGCGACCGCGACGAATTCACGCATCACCGCCGAGGGCTTTCTCAAGCGCTACGAAGACTATCCGTTCCTGCTCCGCGACCAGATCAGCCTCGCGAACCTGGGCGCCGATTTCGGCGTCATCGGCAATGCGCCGTCCGCTCCGACCAGTCGCGGCCGCGCGTACGGGCTCGAGCTTATGGCCCAGCAGCGACTGTATCGCGGTTACTACTTCCTGCTCGCGTACACGCTGGTGCGCAGTGAGTTCGCGACTCGTGATGGTTCCTACCAGCCGAGCGCGTGGGACAACCGCCACCTGGTCTCACTCACGGGTGGCAAGCAATTCACGCGCGGCTATGAGTTGGGCCTACGCTGGCGGTATCTCGGCGGCGCTCCCTACACTCCGGATGATGTCGAACTGTCGTCGCGCCAGAGCGTGTGGGACGCGACCGGCCGCGGCGTACCCGACTACGACCTGTTGAACTCGCGGCGCAACGGCCCGCTGCATCAGCTCGACGTTCGATTCGACAAGACCTGGTTCCGCACGGGCTCGTCGATCAACCTCTACATCGACATCCAGAACGTCTATGCGTTTCAACCCCGGCTGGCGCCGATCCTACTGGTGGATCGCGACGCGAACGGGAATCCAGTGCCGGATCCCGGAATCCTCGGCTCCTATCTCACGCATACCACGCGAGAGGATACGGGGGCGCTGCTGCCCACGATCGGCGTGACGTTCGAGTTCTGACCGCTGTGTGACTCCGTTCCGCGCTGACTCGAGACCGCCTCCGCATCGCGGCCGCGATTGCCGCGAGCGCCCACCCCCGCATACACTCCGCGGCTTCATGCTCAAGACCACGCCATTCCATTCACGCACGGCACCGCTCGTGCGCGCCCAGACGTGGCGCCGCTGGGCCGGCTATCAGATGGCCAGTGCTTACGATCCGCATCCGGATCGCGAGTACGCGGCGATCCGTAACTCGGCGGCCCTGATCGACGTTTCGCCGCTCTACAAGTACGTGATCACCGGGCGCGACGCCGCACGGCTGCTCGATCGCACGATCACGCGCGACATGACCAAGTTGAAGCCCGGTCAGGTCTACTACACACCCTGGTGCGACGCCGCCGGCAAGGTGGTCGATGACGGCACGGTGAGTCGCCTCGACGAGCACACCTACCGCCTGACGAGCGCCGACTCGTCGCTTCGCTGGCTGCACTTGAACGCGGTCGGGATGAGCGTGAACATCGAGGATGTTTCGGAGCGCGTGGCCGTGGTCTCGATGCAGGGGCCGTCGTCGCGCGCGATCCTTCAGACTATCGCGGCCTCCGACCTGGCCAAGCTCAAGTACTTCCGCGTGGTCGCGACCGCCGTGCGCGACCTTCCGGTCACGATCTCCCGCACCGGTTACACCGGCGACCTGGGCTACGAGATCTGGGCCGAAGCGCCGCGTGCCGAAGCGCTGTGGGACGCGCTCATCGAGGCGGGCACGCCCTATGGCATCACACCGGCGGGGGTGTGGGCGCTCGACATCGCGCGCATCGAGGCGGGCCTCATCATGATGGACGTCGACTACTACTCGGCGCATCACGCGCTCATCGAAGCGCGCAAGTCTTCGCCGTACGAGATCAACCTGGGCTGGGCGGTGAGCGCCAGCAAGGGGCCGTTCAACGGACGCCGAGCACTCGCCGCCGAGCGCGCGCATGGCTCGTCGTGGAACTTCGTCGGGCTCGAGGTCGAGTGGGAGTCGTTCGAGCGCCTGTTCGCTGCGCATCGCCTGCCGCCGCAGCTCTCGAACATCGCCTGGCGCACCAGCGCTCCGGTCTACCGCGACGGCGAGCAGATCGGCTACGCGACGAGCGGGTGCTGGTCGCCGCTGCTCAAGAAGTCGCTGGCGCTCGCGCATCTCGAGGCGCCGCACTTCGGAGTCGGCACGCAGGTCGAGCTGGAAGTGACGGTCGAACACCATCGCGAACGCGCGAACGCCACGGTGTGCAGGCTGCCGTTCTTCGATCCCGAGAGGAAGAAAGCGTGAGCGCGCCCCGTTACGACGCGATCATCGTAGGCGGCGGCCACAACGGACTCGTGACCGCGGCCTACCTAGCGCGGGCGGGTCGCAAGACGCTGGTGCTCGAGCGTCGGCCGATGGTCGGTGGTGCCGCCGTCACCGAAGAGATCTTTCCGGGCTTCAAGTTCTCGGTGTTCTCCTACGTTGTAAGTCTGCTGCGGCCCGAGATCATTCGCGATCTCGAGCTGCCGAAGCACGGGCTGCAAATCCTTCCGCTCGAGAGCACCATCACACCACTCGACAACGGCGACTACCTGGGCTCGTGGGCCGACCCCGACGAGACGCGTCGCGAGCTGTGCCGCCATTCGCCGCGCGACGCCGACACGGCGGTGGTGTTCGGGCGTCTCATGCATCACATGGCGATGGCGGTGAAGCCGATCCTCGCCATGGTGCCGCCCAATCCCACCTCGATGTCGCCCGGGGACCTCGCGGGATTGCTCAAGCTCGGCGGACACTTTCGCTCGCTCGGCGCTGAACGCTTCCATGCGCTCCACAAGCTCATGACCATGAGCAGCGCCGACTACCTCGACGAGTGGTACGAGTTCGATGCACTGAAGGCGACCAAGTCGGCGAGCGGCATCATCGGCACGTTCTTAGGCCCGCGCTCACCCGGCTCCGCCTACGTGCTGCTTCACCACTACATGGGCGAGCTCGACGGCGCGTTTCGCGCGTGGGGATTTCAGAAGGGCGGAACCGGTGGCATCAGTGAGTCGATCGCGAGTTCCGCGCGTGCGGCGGGGGCCGAGATCCGCACCGACGCGGCCGTCGACCGGGTGATCGTGCGTGGGGGACGCGCCACCGGCGTGGCGCTGGCGAATGGCGATGAGATCGCGGCAGACCTGGTGGTGTCGGGGCTCGATCCGCGGCTCACGTTCACCAAGCTGGTCGAGGCGAAGGACCTGCCGAGCGACCTGACCGAGGGCGTGCGCCGCTACAAGTTCCGCGGCTCGTCGGGCAAGGTGAACCTGGCACTCGCGGGGCTACCGAACTTCACGTGCCTGCCGGGCAACGGCCCGCACCTGCGCGGCGCAATCTCGATCAGCCCGAGCGTCGAATACCTGGAGCGCGCCTACGACGACGCCAAGTACGGCGAGTTCTCGCAACACCCGTACATGGACGTGGTGATCCCATCGATGATCGATCCCGGCATGGCGCCCCCCGGCAAGCACGTGATGAGCATCTTCGTGCAGTACGCGCCCTACAACCTGAATGGCGGCTGGACGGTGGCGAAGCGCGAAGCGTTCGGCGACGCGGTGGTGAAGACGCTGGCGTGCTACGCACCGAACCTCGAGTCGCTGATCCTTCATCGTCAGGTGCTGACGCCCGACGACATCGAGCGCATCACAGGGCTCACCGAGGGCAATATCTTCCAGGGTGAACTGGCGCTTCAGCAGTTGTTCTTTCTGCGCCCCGCTCCGCAGTGGGCCAAGTACCGCACTCCGATCGAGGGCTACTGGCAGTGCGGTGCCGGCACCCACCCGGGCGGCGGCATCATGGGCGCATCGGGCCGGCTCGCGGCTCTTCAGATCCTGAAGGCGGGGGCATGAGCCAGCCCGGCTACGACGCGATCGTGATCGGCGCGGGCGCCAATGGCCTCGTGGCCGCGGCACGCCTCGGGCTCGCGGGCCGTCGCGTGCTGTTGCTCGAGCGCACCGACTCGGCGGGCGGGCAGGGAGCGGTCACCGAGTTCGCGCCGGGATTTCACGCGGCACCACTCGGGCTCGATGCCGGCTGGTTGCCGCCGTCGATCGCGCTGTCTCTCAACCTCGATGGGCTCGAACCGGCGACCGGCGATGCCCCGCTTTCGGTGGCGATTGCGCCGGGTGCCTTTCTCACGCTCGCGAGCGACGTGCGCACGGCGGCCGACGCGATCCGCGTGCACTCGATCGCGGACGCTGCGAAGTGGCCGGCATTTGCCGCACGGCTTCGGAGCCTCACGGAGTTTCTCGAGGCGCTCTACGTGATGGACGCTCCCGACGTGGATGCGCGCTCGCTCGGTGAGCTGCTGCCGCTGCTCGGGCTCGGCCAGAAATTCCGGGCACTCGGCAAGACCGACATGATCGAGCTGCTGCGCACGCTGCCGATGTCAGTCTGGGAATTGCTTGACGATTGGTTCGAGACCACGGCGCTCAAGGCCGCGGTCGCGACCGGCGGCATTCAGGACTACCAGCAGGGGCCCCGTTCGGGCGGCACGGGCTTCGTGCTGCTGCATCACCTCGTGGGTGCCAGTGCCGGCACGATGCGCGGTCGTCCCGCATGGCGCGGTGGCCCCGGCGCCTTCACCGATGCCGCCGAGCGCGCGGCCCGGCGCGCGGGTGTCACTATTCGCACCGCTGCAGAGGTCGCGCGGATCCAAGTGCGCGACGACGCGGTGGTGGGCGTCGTGCTCGCGAGTGGCGAGGAGATCGCCGCGCGCGCCGTGCTTTCGACCGCGGAGGCCCGGCGCACGATGCTCGACTGGGTCGATCCCGTGTGGCTGGACCCCGAGTTCATGCGCGACGTGCAGAACATCCGCTTTCGCGGCTGCACGGCGATCGTCCTCTACGCGCTCGACGCGCTGCCGGCATTCAAGGGGCTCGGCGCCGAAGCGTCGCTCGGCGGCATGGTGTCGCTCACAACGTCGCTGGTGGCACTCGAGAAGGCGGCGGACGCTGCCAAGTACGGCGAAGTGTCCGAGAGGCCGCATGTCGAGTTCTCGGTGCCGAGCGTGCGCTGGCCGAACCTCGCGCCCGGCGGCAAACATGTGCTGGTCGCGCGGGTTCAGTACGCGCCCTATCGCCTGAAGGGCGGAGCAAAGTGGGATGCGGCGCGGCTCGACGCGCTCGCGAACACCACCACCGCGGCGATCGAAGCCATCGCGCCCGGATTCGGTTCGCGTATCGTGAGCCGGGTGGCGTGGTCGCCGGCCGATCTCGAACAGCGCTTCGGGCTCACGGAGGGTGCCCCGCATCAGGGCGAACTCGGACTCGATCAGATTCTCTTCATGCGGCCCGTCGCGGGCTGGGGGCGGCACGCCACGCCGATCGCCGGACTCACGCTGGGCGGATGTGGATCGCATCCGGGGCCTGGCGTGCTGGGCGGTGCGGGCTGGTTGGCGGCGGGACGTGTGCTCAAGGCCGGACGCAGATAGCGAGGGCGCGATGCCAGACTTCAAGCGCACCACCGAATCGTTCCGACAGGGCGCACGCACGCTGCCGCGCGAGTTCTACACCTCGGACGCCGTTCTGGCCGAAGAGCGCGAGAGGATCTTCGCACGCGGCTGGAATTGCGTCGGCCGCGGCTCGCGACTCGCCGCGCCCGGCGACTTCATCACGGTCGAGCTCGCGGGCGAGTCGGTGATCGTGGTGCGCGAGAAGGGCGGCGGGCTCAATGCGTTCTTCAATGTGTGCCGCCACCGCGGCACCCGCATCTGCCGTGACGCCGCGGGCCACTTCAACGAGAGCATCCAGTGCCCGTATCACGCGTGGACCTACGGCACTGACGGGCAATTGATCGGCGCGCCGCATATGCAGGACACCGAAGGCTTCGACAAGGCCGAGTACCCGCTCCATCGCGCCTCGCTCGCCGAGTGGGAAGGCTTCGTGTTCGTGAATCTCGCGGGCGATGCCGAGCCGTTCGAGCGAGCCTGGGCTCCGATGCTGGGGCGGCTCGCGCGTTACGGACTCACGGGGCTCGCGGTGGGTCACAGGGTCACGTACGAAGTGAACGCCAACTGGAAGCTGGTGTTCCAGAACTACTCCGAGTGCCTGCACTGCCCGACCATCCACCCCAAGCTCGCGGCCGTGCTGCCCTATCAGAGCGGTGCGAACGACCTGACCGAGGGCGCGTTCCTGGGCGGCTACATGGAGATTAAAGCACCGAACCAGAGCGCCACCATGAGCGGTCGCGTGTGCGGGCGGTCGGTGAGCGACGCGATGCCCGAAGCCGATCAGCACCGCGCGTTCTACTACTCGCTGATGCCGAACATGCTGTTGAGCCTGCACCCCGACTACGTGAACTACTACCTGCTGCACGCGGTTGCTGTGGATCGCACCGTGGTCGAGTCCGAGTGGCTCTTCCACCCCGATACGATCGCCGACCCGAACAACAACATGCGTGACGGGGTCGAGTTCTGGGACCTGACCAACCGCCAGGACTGGGACATCGTGGAGCAGAGCCAGCTTGGGATCGGCTCACGGCGCTACGCGCCGGGGCCGTACTCGTCGCGCGAGAGCATCCCGGCGGCATGGGATCTGGAGTACCTGCGGCGGATGGGGCGGTAGAGCGCCGCATTTGAAGGTCGACCACCATCGGTGGTCAGATGACCACCCATGATGGTCACCGCGACATCCAGCCCGTTCGGAAGTAGCACACGTACGCGGGCACTGCTGGCGATGCGACTGCTGGTCGAGACCTACGCACGTGAGCTCGCGCGCTTCCTCGACCTCAATCTCTCGGGCGTCCAAAAGGCACTGCGTTCCCTGGAGGCCGACGGACTTGTCGCCGCACGTGCAGTCGGCCGAACACGGGTCTACCGCCTCGGCCCCAGAGCGGGAGCTCGCAAAGACCTCGAGCGCTATCTCGATGGTCTGCTCGTGACCGAGACGAAGTTGCGTGCGAAGGCCGCGACGCTCCGACGGCGACCCAGAAAGGCCGGCAAACCGGCATGAAGCTCAAGCCCGACGAGTCACTGGCCAACGTGGCCGTGGCGGTCGGTGACGCACTTCGTCGCGCCGGGATCCGCGCGGTGCTGACCGGGGGCGCGTGTGCCAGCTTGTACTCGGGTGGCGCGCACCATTCGCTGGATGCCGACTTCGTGTTGACGGAGCAGTGCACACAGTCGGATCTCGATCGGGCAATGGCCATTCCGCGGGAGGGCATTGACCGCTGCCCACGCATGGTGGTCACATGACCAGCCATGGACGACACCTCTTCAGCCGCGCGTCGTGTTCAGTACGCGGCGCTGCGGCGCATGTCGGTTGCGCAAGAGCTTGCTGCGATGAACGACCTCACGATGCTGGTTCGTGGAATGGCCCGCGAAGGCCTGAAGCGACGCAATCCGTCTGCCACCGAGTCCGAGCTCGACGATCTCTTTTGCGAACTCATGCACGGCACGGAGCTCGCGGCGAGAGTCCTCGCTCACAAGCGCGGCCGAAGTGGTCGAGGCGCCGCGTGACGAACCCGATGGAATTCGTCGTCGAGATCGCCCAGACCTTGGAGCGACTCGGAATCGCCTATCACGTTGGCGGTTCGGTCGCGAGTTCTGCACACGGCACTTTTCGCGCTTCGGCTGATGTGGACTTCGTGATTGACGCCTCGTCCGAACAACTGGAGGCTCTCGCGCAGGCGCTCGAGTCGGAATTCTATGTCTCGCGTCATGCGATTGCCGAGGCGGCCGAAACCTATCTCGATCACTGGGCGGCAGAGCTCGGAGTCGCCGACCTGCTTGCCTGCGCCCGGCACGAGAGTCGCGGCGCGTAGCGCCACCGGCCCCCACTTCGGGGACTCTCTCGGATCCCAAGCTCGAACCCGCACCACCTTCCGGGGTATGTTGCTGCAACACGACCACGCCCCATCGCATCCAGTTCCGAGGAGATTGAATGGCCGGCTTGCTTCTCGGCGCAGTTCTACTCGCGACACAGGCGACGCTGGCAACCATCGCCGGAACGGTTCGCGACAGCGAGACCCGAGCCCCGCTTCCCGGCGCGGTGGTCGCGCTCACCGACATCGGCGTGTCAGCGCTCACGAGCGCTGACGGCCGCTACGCCCTGCCGCACGTGCCGGCGGGGCCGCATCACGTCGCGGTCCGGTGTCTCGGGTACGCGCCACGTTCGCTGCACGCGCTGGTGCCGCGCGGTGGCGAGCTGGAAATCAACGTGTCGCTCGAGCCCGAGCCGGTTCAGCTCTCGACTGTGCAGGTGCGCGCACGGGTCACCGTGCGCGGCACCGAGAGCGCGGATTCGGCCGTGCGCCACGATCGCGTGCTCTCGATCGCCGCGATGAGGAATCATCCGCTCCTGACCGAGCCCGACGCGCTCGTCGCCTTGAGCGGGGGAGACGTGGTGGTCCGACCCGAATCGCCGAGCGGCGTTCACATTCGCGGCGGAGCCTCGGATCAGACCGCGTACCTGATCGACGGCATTCCGGTGCTCAGCCCCTATCACGTCGCAGGAGTCGCGAGTGCGTGGAATCCCGACGCGCTTTCGCGACTGGTGCTGTCGTCCTCAGTGCCATCCCCTTCGCACCCGCACGCGTTGTCGGGCTCGATCGAGGCTGCGACGCGCGCTCCGGGTGAACGATTTCGCGCCCAAGGCAGCGTGAGCACCACCCAGACGCGACTCACGCTCGACGGTCCGTTGGGTGACTCAGGAGCGGGCTACCTGCTGAGTGGCCGATCCGGCCTTCACGATGTGCTGGCGCCGCGTGGCGAGTCGTCCTACCTGAAGAGCACCAGCCGCGACTGGTTCGCCAAGCTCGAGTCGCCGCTGCTGGGCGGCCGAGCGCGAGTACTCATGTACGGAAACGGCAATCGCGCCGGCGCGTCGGCAGTCTCGGAGGACTCCGTGAGTCAGCGCGGTCGCCGCAATGCGTTCGACTGGCATGGCCGCTCGCTCGGTGGTGAGTGGAGTCGCGCGCAGGCGAATCAGTCCTTCAGCGTACGCGCCTGGAGCGCCGACGGCGAGGTGAGTTCCGACTGGCTGGCTGCCCCAGGCGGCATCGAGCTGACCGGCACTCGCAGGGACCTGGGAGCGCTCGCCACATTCGAACACCGTGCGCGGGGATCCACGGTCGCGGCACTGCGCATGGAGGCGCTGCGCACCCGCTATCAGATCGAACCGGATTCCGCCGGCGGCCCGCGGCTGGACCTCGATGCACGCCCGCCCGTCACGACCCTGACCCTCCAGCACGACCGGCCGCTCGGCGCTCAGGTGCAGATCCAAGTCGGGGCCGCGCTCGCGCTCGCCGACCGCGAGGCGTACTCGAGCCCGCGCGCAGGACTCAAGTGGACCCCCACCGAGCAGCTCGAGCTGTCCTGCGCGTGCGCTCGCACTCAGCAATTCGCGCAATCGTTGCGGAATCCGGAGTCGGTGGTCAGCAACATCTTCCCGGTGGACGTGTTCGTCGCCGCCGACGGCGCGCGTGTGCCAGTGGCGAACAGCGATCAGGCCTCGGCCGCGATCATTGTCCGGCCGTGGGCAGGGGTCCGCATCGGCGTGCAGGGCTACGAGCGGGTTGCGCGCGAGGTGTTACTGGTGGCGCCTCGCGATGGCGAGCCGTTCTCGACTGGGGGATTCACCCGCGGCGAGGCGCGCGCACGCGGCGTATCGGCGGACCTCGCCATCAGCTCGGCGCGCTGGGGGCTGGTTGCGAGCTACGGCTGGCAGCGCGTGCGCTATGAGTACGGCGACTCGAGCTACGTGCCGGACCATGGGGCCGCGCACCACCTCGATGGCGGCGTGATCGTGTTCCCGAGTGCGACTTCGTCGGTGCGGCTCGGCGCGGTCGCGGTGCTGGGGCGGCGCACCACCGTGGTGCCGGGGGGCTTCGACTGGAGTGCCTGCAATCTGCTCAATCGGGGCTGCGAGTTCTCCGACAGTCCCCACTACGGCAACGAGCCACTGGGCGCGGTCGCGCTGCCCGGCTATCTGAGTGTAGACGTGGGGCTGCGCATGCACTGGCACCTTCACCTGTGGGGGCGCGAGGCACGACTGGAGGCGTTCGCGAGTGCTTCGAATATCCTGGGTCGCATGAACATTCTGACCTATGTGCGACCGGCGGGAGAGGATCGGCTGATCGGCATCGAGTTGCGCCCGCTGGGAGTGCTGGTGGCGGGGGTGGACTGGCAGTTTTGACGGCCTCGGATCCACGACTTGTCACATCCCGACCGCGTCCCCGGTTCCATCTGTTGGAGGGGGCGTGGACGGTCCGGAACTGATTTACCTTCGCGACAGGGCATCGGGGCGCTCGGAGCGCTCCGGTGTGGAGGGTTTTCACCCGCTGACTGAGTCCACGCCTTCGTTTCGAGCGCGCTTCGAGCAACTCTTCGATGCCGACTTCCAGCGTCTCTATCGCTTTCTGAACCGGCTTTCGGGCGAGCGGGAGCTGGCGGCCGATGTCGCGCAGGAGGCGTTTGTCCGCTTGTACCAGCGTGGCGCGATGCCGGATGAGCCCGAGGCGTGGCTGATCACGGTGGCCATGAACCTGTTTCGAAACGAGAAGACCACTCGCAGTCGGCGGCTGAGGCTGTTGACGCCGACGCGCGGCGAACAATCGCTCGGCGATCCGCCGTCCGCGCCGGACGAACGGGCCGGGTCGGAGGAGTCCCGCCGTCGCGTGCGCGCCACACTGGATCAGATGCCGGAACGCGAGCAGCGCCTGTTGCTGTTGAGATCCGAAGGCTATCGCTACCGTGAGATCGCGGTCACGCTGGGGCTCAACGAGGCGAGCGTGGGAGTGTTGCTGGCGCGTGCACGACGCGCCTTTCTCGAGCGGTACCAGGAGGCGCCGGATGCATCTTGACGAGGAGCAGATCCAGCGCCTGAGGCACGGCGAGCTGGCGGCGTCCGAAGAACTCGCGGCGTTGGAACATCTCGCGGCGTGCATCGAGTGTCGGAGCACGGTGGATGAAGCCGAGCGCGAGGAACGCAATGTGGACGCGCTACTCGAGTCGGTGGATCGTGCGGCGCCGCGCGTGGATGCCGAAACAATCGTGGTCCGGTCCGCGGCGCGAGCGCGCACGCGTCCGGCGGAACTGGCCCGACAGGCGGCCGGCTTCGCGCTGGTCGTCGTGCTCGCGGGTGCAGCCTACGCGGCACCGGGCTCGCCGCTGCCCGCATGGGTGGCGGCGGTGGCCGGATGGGTCGGCGAGCGCACCGAAGCGCCGGCCCAGGTCGAGCCGACGCGTTCGCACGAGGAGTTTCAGGCCGGCGGAATCACGGTGCCGATCGAGCGTGAACTGGTGATCGAATTCAGCTCGATCCAGAGTGCCGGGGAAGCGCGAGTGACGCTCACCGATGGCGCCGAGGTCTCTGTGCACGCGCCGATCGGCGCCGCGAACTTCACTTCGGGTGTCCGGCAATTGGTCGTGGACAATCGAGGCTCCTCCGCTTCTTTCGAAGTCGAGATTCCACGCCATGCCCCGTGGGTCGAGATCCGGGTCGCGGGCCGGCAGTTGTTCTTGAAGGACGGCCCGCGCATTACGACCGCAGCTTCCGCGGACTCGAGCCCGCCGTACCGTCTGAGGCTCACGACGTTCTAGGGCCTCCGGGGTCACCGGCTGCTAAGGTCGGCGGCGCTCCCGCGCGGGTCACCGAGGCTTGTCACAAACCTCCGCGCTCGTCTGCTCCTTCTCCACGACCCGCGACACTCCGACCCCCCAACCCGTAGAGGTTGTCATGAAGGAACGCATCCCCGCGATTCGGGGACTGGCAGTGCTGTGTGTTCTCCTGTGGTGCGGCAGCGGCCACGCGCAGCCCGGTGAGTCATCGAACGCGGAGGATTCCGTACGTGCGGCACCGGGCTGGAAGCCTGGACCGCCGAGCGTCTCCGGCTACGTACAGGTCTTCTACAAATATGCGTTCGCCACCGGCGAGGATTCGCTCGTGGACAACGACCTAGTCCGGGTGCAGCGGGTTCGTATCCGCGTCGAGGGCGATGTTTCGCGCCGGGTGTCCTACAACGTGGAGTTCGATCCGCGCGCGCCCGAGATCTCGACCGTTCTCCGCGACGCGTTCATTCGATTTCGTGTGATTCCTCGGCATCAGATCCGCTTGGGGCAGCAGAAGACGCAGTTCGGCTACGAGAACCGCGAGTCGTCGAGCAACCTGTTCGCAGTCAATCGCACGGATGTCTCGGACAATCTCGCGCGCGGCATCAACCTGCGTGACATCGGCGTGGGTCTGATCGGAAACCTGAAACTCGGCAAGGGTCTGCGCCTCGAAGACGCGCTCACGATCGTCAATGGCGCGGGCATGAACGTTCAGGACGACAACACGAGCCGGAAGAACGTGTGGGGGCGGCTGGGGCTGCGCTATCGCAACGACCCGGGCGACTGGATGACGCGGTTCGGGATTTCGGGCGGCGCGGGCGATCTGTTCGAAACCGGCGACGACCCGGTGGATCCCGCGGACGACTTCCTGGTGGTCTTCAATCGCTACGGCGCGGACTTCGAGCTCGATCATCCGCGCCTGTTTCTGAGTGCCGAGGCCGTGAGCGGTCATCAGGAGGACAAGTCCACCGGCGAGACCGACGAGCCGCTGGGCTGGTACATCAACCTGGTGGGGAAGACCGGGTCGCCGATCGGCCCGATCCTCCGCTACGAAGACTTCGACGACGAGTTCAAGCGCTACGTGCTCGGCGCCTACTGGGGGCTCCCGCACGAGCGACTGCGCTTCCTGGTGAACTACGAGTATCGAAAGCTCGTAGACGCCGTGCGCGGGGACGACAAGCTCTACCTGTGGACCCAGGTGCGGTTCTGAGCCACGTGCCGACGCTCGAACGGTGGAACGGGTGGCTCGAGAGTTTCCTGGCCGCGACGCCCGAGCTATTGGCGAGCCGGGTGCTCAAGCGTCGCACCGACTCCAAGTTCGCGATGGCTCCGGCGCGCGCGGCCGAGCTGCTGTTCGAACTCTCGGGCGACTACGCGCTGCTGTCCGCCGGGAGCGCGAGGGTCGCCAGCTATCGCACGCTCTACTTCGATACGCCGCGGCTCGAGTTCTTTCACGCTCATCGTCGCGGCCGGCGGGTACGGCACAAGGTGCGAGTCCGCCACTATCCGGACCGGCTCGTCTCTGCACTCGAGGTCAAGTCGCGCCGGACCGAGCTGGAGACGTTCAAGCAGTGGCGTGGTCGCGCGTATGGCGAGAGCGAGCTGAGTGAGGAAGACCGGGCATTCGTTCGCCTGCACACCGGAAGTGAGCAACCGGTGGCCCCCGAGGTGTGGACGGAATTCCGACGGATCACGCTGCTGGGGCTGAGATCGCACGAGCGCGTCACGCTCGATTTCGACCTTGCCATTGAGGGCCGGCACGGTCGGCGAGAACTGGAGGACGTGGTGGTCGTCGAAGTGAAGCAATGGCCGTTCTGCCGCAGCACCCCGGCCATGTCGGCGCTGAGAGCCGGCGGTTCGCGGCCGCGCCGTCTGAGCAAGTACTGCATCGCGATCGCGATCGCGCATCCCGAGGTGCGGCTCGACGTGCGCCTGCCCGACTTGCGCGTGGCACGGCGCGGCGCGGCGTGAGGAATCGCGAGTTCGTCTTCACCTACTTAGAGCGATCGCAAGCGGTATCCTGCCCGCACCTCGCTACGGAAGGCGGGATGAGGAGGGGAGGAGCGACGCGACGCTACGAACTCACGGACGAGGAGTGGACGATACGCGAACCTATGACTCCACCGCCGGCACCTATCGCCCGGCCACGCCGCGCACCGCGCGAGATGTGGAACGCAATCTTCTGGGCGCTGCGCAGCGGCGCCCCGTGGCGCGATATTCCGGAGTGCCATGGCCTATGGGAGTCGGCGTACTCTCACTTCAACACGTGGCGCCGCAAGGGGGTGTTCGAACGGGTGCTGCAGGCGCCGCAGATCCGGCTCGATGCGGAGGGCATATCGACTGGGAATTGTCGTCCGTCGATGGCAGCTCGGTGCGAGCCACCAAGGCGGCCGCAGGGGCCGGGGAAAGGCGGCTCCAGAGAACCCGGAGACCACGCCTCTGGGCCGCTCGCGCGGCGGATTCGGGAGCAAGCTCCACCTGGTTGCTGAAGGTCACGGAATACCCCTCGCCGTCCACGTCACCGCCGGCCAGATCAACGAGTGCACGGAGTTCGAAGCGGTCGTGAACCGGGTGAAGATCGGGCGCCGCCAACGTCCCGAGGCGATGGCAGGGGACAAGGCCTGCAGCACGCCGCGCATTCGCCAGCGGCTGAAACTCCACGCGATCCGAGCAGTGATTTCCAGGCGCACCCATCAGCACCCCGACGACCGCCGCGTGCGCTTCGACCGCAAGGCCTACCGGCGCCGCAACAGCGTCGAACCGTGGATTTGCTGGATCGAATCGTGGCGCCGCGTGGTGACCCGCTTCGAGCAGCTCGCGGTCAACTCTCTCGCGACGACTCATCTGATTCTCATTGAGCGCTACTTCCGTGTGCAGTTCTCAAACGGAGCCTAGCGGGATTCCGCGCCTCCGGGAGTCGGAGTGCGCGACGAGATCCCCGCCGCGGCTTGTCACAAACCTCCGCCATAGCCTGTTCCCTTCACAGCACCAAGGAATGTCGATCGTTCATCCACCCGCAGAGGCCGACATGAATGCGCTTCACCCCGCTTCGCGCGGGCTCGCCACGTTCCTGCTGCTACTCGGGTGCGCGGCCGCACACGCGCAGACGAGCCACTCGTCCAACACGGAAGACTCGCTGCGCGCCGCACCCGGCTGGAAACCGGGGCCCCCACGGGTCTCCGGTTACGTCCAGGTGTTTTACAAGTACGCCTTCGCGACCGGCGAGGACTCGCTGGTCGACAACGATCTGTTCCGGGTGCAGCGAGTCCGCATCCGAGTGGACGGCGACCTCTCGTCTCGCGTGTCGTACAACGTCGAGTTCGATCCGCGCGCACCGGAAATCACCACAGTGCTGCGCGACGCGTTCATCCGATTTCGAGTGATCCCGCGCCACCAGATTCGGATCGGTCAGCAGAAGACCCTTTTCGGCTACGAGAACACGGTGTCGTCGAGCGAGCAGTTCACCGTCAATCCCACCGACGTCGCCGACAACCTCTCGGCCGGCATCAACCTGCGCGACATCGGTGTCGGCTTGCTCGGGAGTCTGAAACTCGGAAAAGGGCTGCGACTCGAGGACGGGCTCTCCGTGGTCAACGGTGAGGGCATGAACGTACAGGCGGACAACACGAGCCGGAAGAACGTGTGGGGGCGACTCGGACTTCGCTACCGTAACGACCCGGGCGACTGGATGGCGCGAATCGGCGTCTCTGGTGGCTCCGGTGATCTGCTCGACACCGGAGACGATCCGCTGGATCCTGCAGATGACTTCCGGGTGGTCTTCACCCGCACTGGCGCAGATCTCGAGCTCGACCTTCCTCGACTGCACCTGAGCGCCGAGGCGGTGAGCGGCCGCGATGAGAACAAGGCGACCGGCGAGACCGACGAGCCGCTCGGCTGGTACGTCAACCTGGTCGGGAAGACCGGGTCGCCGATCGGTCCGATCCTGCGCTACGAGGACATCGGCGACGAGCTCAAGCGCTACGTGATCGGAGCCTACTGGGGCCTGCCGCAGCAGCGACTGCGCTTTCTCGTGAACTACGAGTACCGAAAGGTGTTCGCCAGCGTCCGTGGAGATGACAAGCTCTACCTGTGGACTCAGGTTCGGTTCTAGTGCCCATGCCCGATGCCATCGATTGGAGTGGGTGGCTCGACCGCTTCGAGCCGGCGAGGCCGGAGATGCTTGCGCCCCGCGAGCTGACGCGCCGGACCGACACGAAGTTCGTGATCGCGAGCGCGCAGGTGGGCGAGTTGCTTCGCGCTCTCGTGGATGACTTTGCGGTGCTTCTGGCCGGTCGAGCTCGCATCGCGTCCTATCGGACTCTGTACTTCGATACCGCGAACCTCGACTTCTTCGATGCCCACCTTCATGGTCGCCGAGTGCGACACAAGGCTCGCATCCGCCACTATCCGGACCGCCGACTATCGACGTTGGAGGTCAGGATCCGAAGGAGCGAGATCGGGACCGTCAAGTGCCGGATCGCGCATCCGATTGACGTGAGCGAGCGCTCCGCGGATGACGGGGCGTTCGTGTCGTTGCACACCGGATTCAGTCAAGATCTGCGCCCGCAGGCCTGGACGAACTTCCGACGCATCACCCTCCTCGGGCTCAGCACTCAGGAGCGTGTCACCATCGACCTCGATCTGGCGTTCGAGGTCAACGGCATCAGGCGTTCGCTCGACTCGACGGCGATCGTCGAGGTGAAGCGGTGGCCGTTCTGGCCACGCACGGCGGTGTTGTCCGCGATGCGCGCCGGTGGCTGGAGACGGCGCACCCTGAGCAAGTACTGTACGGCGATTGCGCTGTGCAGACACGAACTGAATCTCAATCGGATGCTTCCCATCCTGCGCGACCTTGAACGGAGTACGGCATGATGAACTGGCTTGGTGTGGATGCGATCGCGGACTGGCAGGGACTCAGCAGATTGATGTTGCGCTTCGCGTTGGACCTGTTCGTGAGCACGATCGTGATCCGCGCGATCTACGGGCGGCTCTACCGAAATCGCGAGTTCATCCTCACCTACTTCCTGTTCAACACCACGACGTTTTTTCTGTGCTACTTGCTGAGCGCATCGTCGATCCATTTTGGTGTTGGACTCGCGCTGTTCGGGGTGTTCGGAATCTTGCGTTACCGGACCGAACAGATTCCGATCCGAGATCTCACCTATCTCTTCATCGTCATAGGGATTGGCGTGCTCAACGGAGTCGCGGATCGGGGCGTGAGCGTCGTTGAGTTGCTCGCAGTCAATGGCACGATACTCGCTGTGACGGCCGCGCTCGAACTGAGTGGACGCCGGAGTCGGGAGCGAGCAACGCCGATGCTCTACGATCGGCTCGAGTTGCTGCATCCGGGAAGGGCAGCCGAGTTGGCAGCAGATCTCGCCGCGAGGACCGGTATGAAGGTGCTCCGGGTCGATGTCAACCAGGTCGATCTGCTCCGCGATGCGGTCGAGATCACGGTTTACCACCAGCCGACTCAATAGCCCACATTCCCGTATTCGAGAGGACGCGCGCATGAGGTTTTCGCTGTTTCCGCGCGAGGAGGACTTCTTCCTGCTATTTCGGAGACAGGCTGCGCTGGTGAGCGAAGGCTGCCACCGCACTTTCGTGACTCCGCTTGAGCGTGAGGACATTCACAACCTTGCAAGCGGGCTCGACGACGTGCTCGACGCGGCCGAAGCGATCGCGAGCCGAGTCGTCCTGTTCAAGATCCTGGCTCCGACTCCGGAGGCGGTCCAACTCACGGCGATCGTCGAGGAGTGCGGCGTCCAAATCGAGCGCGCAGTCGAGCATCTGGAAAGCTTCAAGAACCTGAGGGCGTTCACGATCGAGATCAACCGGCTCGAGCGCGAAGCCGACCACGTGTCGCGACAGGCGGTCGCCGAACTGTTCTCCGGACGGCACGACCTACTCGACATCCTGCGTTGGAAGGAGATCTATGGCCGACTCGAGAACGCGGCGGATCGGTGCGAGGACGTGGCGAACACGGTCGAAGCGATCGTGCTCAAGAGTCGGTGATGTTCGAATTGTCGTGGCCCGTCATCGGAATCATCGCGGTTGCTCTGATTTTCGACTTCAGCAATGGCTTCCATGACGCCGCAAACTCGATTGCGACGGTCGTAAGCACGCGGGTCCTATCCCCGCGGAGCGCGGTCGTGTGGGCCTCATTCTTCAACTTCATCGCGTTTGCGGTATTCGGGTTTCACGTCGCACGCACGATCGCGAAGGGCATCGTGGACCCGGCAATCGTCACGCCGGCATTGGTGTTCGCCGCGCTCTTGGGAGCACTGGCGTGGAACATCTTCACCTGGTGGCTTGGGCTGCCGACCTCGTCCTCACACGCCTTGATCGGAGGATTCGTTGGCGGAGCGCTCGTCGCAAAGGGCCCGGCCGCGATCGTCGGGTCCGGACTCGCGAGAACGGCGATATTCGTCCTGGTGTCACCGGTCGCGGGCCTGCTGCTTGGTTTCCTGCTCATGCTGGCCGTGATGTGGATGTTTCGACGTTCGACGCCGCGCAAGGTCGACGGGCTATTCCGCCGATTGCAGCTGGTCTCCGCAGCCGCGTTCAGCCTTGGCCACGGATCGAATGATGCCCAGAAGACGGCGGGTATCATCACCGCCTTGCTGTACTCCACGGGTGCTCTTCATGGCGAGTTCCAGGTGCCGACCTGGGTCGTCATCGCGAGTTACTGAGCGATCGGTCTCGGCACGCTGTTGGGCGGATGGCGAATCGTGAAGACCATGGGAATGGGCATTGCCAAGCTCCAGCCGGTCGGCGGGTTCTGTGCGGAGACCGCCGGAGCGATCGCCTTGTTCGGCGCGAGCGCGGCCGGGATTCCGGTCTCGACGACGCACACGATCACCGGCGCAATCGTCGGCGCGGGAGTCAGCGCGGGCCGCCGCCTGTCGGCGATTCGCTGGGGTGTGGCCGTGCGCATCGTCTGGGCCTGGCTATTGACGATGCCGGCTGCCGGAGTCATCGCCGCGCTGATCTGGCTCGCTCTCCGGGCTGCCGGCGCATGCTGAGCACGCGGCCTCGAATTGCGAGGGCATGAGGCGTGCGGATCAGACTGGAAGTGATTCTGATCCTGCTTGGGTCTGCCACAGCCGAGGCGCACAGCGATGGTTCTGCCAGCACGCCGGACTCCGCCCGCGTGGCAGTCCAGGCTTCCGAATCACGCGTGGTCCTGCGTGCGCCGAAAGTCTCTGGCTACGTGCAGCTGCGCTACCGCAATGCGCCTGCGACCAGCGCGAGCTCGCGCTTCGACGGCGACGAGTTGAGCGTTGCAAGGCTCCGTGTCTCCATTGACGGCGACATCGCGGCTCGAGTGTCATACGAAATCGAATTCGATCCTCGTGCGACATCGATCGCGGGCTTGCTTCGAGATGCATTCGTGACATTCAAGCTGTTCCCGCGCCACGAACTGCGTCTCGGCCAGCAGAAGACGCAGTTTGGGTACGAGAATCGCGAGTCGTCGGGCAACCTCTTTACCGTCAATCGCGCCGAAGTCTCGGATGCGCTCGCGCGCGGCCCGAGCGTGCTCGACGTCGGAGTCGGACTGATCGGCGATCTAAGCCTCGCGAACGGGGTGACCCTTGAAGACGCGACGACCGTCGTCAATGGCAACGGCCCGAACGCTCCGTCGGACGACACACCGCGAAAGAGTGCCTGGGGGCGATGGGGGCTGCGCTACCGCAGCGGGTCTCACAAGCTCGGCGCTCGCCTCGGAGTTTCCGGCGGCACGGGTGACTGGGTCGACGCCGGGAACGATCCGCTCGACGCCGCCGATGACGAACGACGCGACTTTGCTCGCGTCGGCGCGGACCTTGAGCTCGACCATCCACGTTTTTTCCTCAGTGCCGAATACCTGAGCGGAAAGGAAACGAATCACGCCACGGCCGCACTCCGCAAGTCGCGAGGCTACTACGTGAGCCTGGTCGGCAAGTCCCCGTGGCGGATCGGGCCGACCGTCCGATACGAGGAATTCGACGCGAAACTCAGGCGCTGGACCGTGGGCACGTTCCTCGGGCTCCCCGCCGAGACCCTGAGAGCGATGGTCAACTACGAGTTGCGGACTGGCAACGGCGGTGTGCGTGGTGACGATCGACTCTACCTGTGGGCTCAAGTTCGGTTCTAGTCGAGTGACGCCGGCACATGCCGAACGAATACGCGATTGCGGGTTCGGATCGCGCCCGCGGGATTTCTCGCCCCGGGCGGTCCCGCGCTATCCTCTCGCCCCCATGACCTGCTCGGCACTCCGAATCGATTCGATCGGCACCCAGCCGTGATCGCCGTGACCGGAGCCGCGGGCTTCATCGGCAGCGTGCTGGTGTGGCGGTTCAATCAGCTTGGTGAGCGCAACATCGTGTGCGTGGACACGCGCGCGAGTGCACAAGATTCCGCAAACCTCGCGCCGCTGACCTACCGCGAGTACATCCCACACGAGGCCTTCCTGCAGCGTCTGACGGCCGGCGAGTGGAGAGGCGAACTGCAGTGCGTGTTCCACCTCGGCGCCTGTAGCAGCACCACCGAGACCGACTGGGACTACCTTCAGCGCAACAACATCGAGTATTCCCAGTCGCTGTGCGAGGCGGCGCTCGCCGCCGGTGCGCGCTTCATCCACGCGAGCAGCGCCGCTACCTACGGCAATGGCGACCACGGCTACAGCGACGATCATGCGCGCCTGCACGAGCTGATGGCGCTCAACCTTTATGGCCGCTCGAAGCAGCTGTTCGACCTGTGGGCCCTCGACCGGGGCCTGCTGGATCGCATCGTGGCGCTCAAGTACTTCAACGTGTACGGACCGAACGAGTGGCACAAGGGGTCGATGCGTTCGATGGTGTGCAAGGGCTTCGAGCAGATTCGCGACACCGGTCAGGTGCGCCTCTTCAAGAGCGATCGCGCGGAGTACCCGGACGGCGGCCAGAAGCGCGACTTCATCTACGTGAAGGACGCGGTCGATATGACGCTGTGGTTCCGCGATCACCCGCACGCGAATGGTGTCTTCAATGTGGGCACCGGGCAGGCGGCGGATTGGAATCGACTCCTCACCGCGGTGTTCACGGCACTCGGGCGCGAGCCGCGGATCGAGTACATCGACATGCCCGCCGAGCTGATCGGCAGCTATCAGTATTTCACTCAGGCCGAGATGACCAAGCTTCACGCGGCGGGCTACCGCCAGCCGCTCACCCCGCTCGAGGACGCGGTCGCCGACTATGTGCGCCAGCATCTCGTGAACGGGCGCCACTTGGGCGCGTGATCCACCCCTTCGATTCCAGGACGGAGCAGCCATGAAGTCGTCGCCGCAGAAGTCGACCGCGAACGTGAAGCGGGGGCCGGTCTCGCGCTTCATCGAACACCACTACCGGCACTTCAACGCCGCCTCGTTGGTCGACGCGGCGCGCGGCTACGAGACGCATCTCGCCGCGGGCGGCCGCATGCTGGTGACGCTGGCGGGTGCGATGTCAACGGCCGAGCTGGGGATCTCTCTCGCCGAGATGATTCGCCGCGACAAGGTGCATGCGATCGTCTGCACCGGCGCGAACCTCGAAGAGGACATCTTCAACCTGGTCGCGCATGACTACTACGAGCGTGTGCCGCACTACCGCGATCTCACGCCCGCCGACGAGGTGGCGCTACTGAAGCGCCACATGAATCGCGTGACCGACACCTGCATTCCCGAGATGGAAGCGATGCGCCGTATCGAGAAGGTGGTGCTCGAGGAGTGGGTGAAGGCCGACCGCGCGGGCGAGCGCTACTTCCCGCACGAGTTCATGTACCGGATCCTGCGCGGTGGAAAGCTCAAGAAGAGCTACCAGATCGACCCCAAACACTCGTGGATGCTGGCGGCATGCGAGAAGAATCTGCCGATGTGGGTGCCCGGCTGGGAGGACGCGACGCTCGGAAACATGTACTCGGGGCACTGCATCAGCGGCGACGTCAAGAACGTGCACACGGTGCGCACCGGGATCGAGTACATGATGACGCTCGCCGAGTGGTACACGGTCAACGCGAAGCCGTTGCGCCCGCGCTCGCGTGACGGGGTGGGCTCGATCGGGTTCTTTCAGATCGGCGGCGGCATCGCCGGCGACTTCCCGATCTGCGTGGTGCCGATGCTGCATCAGGATCTGCAGCGCACGAGCGTGCCGCTGTGGGGCTACTTCTGCCAGATCAGCGATTCGACCACCAGCTACGGCAGCTACTCAGGCGCGGTGCCGAACGAGAAGATCACGTGGGGCAAGCTCGGCGAGAAGACGCCCAAGTTCGTGATCGAGTCCGACGCCACGATCGTGGCTCCGTTGCTGTTCGCGTGGGTGCTCGGACAGTAGCGGCGCGTCAGCGTCGGGGCGCCCCGACGCCGGTCGAACGGCGCGTCAGCACCACTCGCGTCTCGGGTTCGCCGAGCAGGAACACGCCCGCCCAGTAGAACGGGCGCTCGTAGCGGGGTTGCACGCGCATCTCGAGCTGCGCCCGGCGCAGCGCGGCGGCCGTGTGGTCACCCGCCGCCAGCCGATCGTAGAAGCGCCGCACCAGCTCCGAGGTCGCGTCGTCGTCGACGTCCCAACGAGTGGCGATCACGGTCCGTGCGCCGGCGATGAGCCACGCGGTCGCCAAACCGTCGAGCGTCTCGCCCCACTGCGAGTCGTTGCCGAGCGTGGCGCACCCCGCCAGCACGCACAGTTGCGCAGGCACCCGAAGCTGGGCGATCTGCGCGGCGGTCAGCCACGCGTCGTCGCGCGAACCGGCGGCGACGTGGAGCGCGTCCTGCCACGGCCGTCGCCCCCCGGAGCGGGTGTGCGCGGCGAAGTGAACGATCTGGTAGCCCGATGCACGCCTCGCGACCTGCTCGGCGGATTGCACCGCCGCATCGCTCACCACATCAGTGCCGGCAAATTGCTGCGACAGCCAGGCGACCTCGCGCCGCGCGGCCGGGAGCGCGGCGCCCTCGAGCGGTTGCGACTGGGAGACTGCGAACAGGGTTCGCTTGAATCGCCCGGGCGCGGCGCTGCGAGCACTCGCCAGCGCGCTCGCCGACGGCGTCCAGGTGACCTCGCGTGCGTTCGACAGCGGCTGCGATTCGCCGGGAACGATCAACTGATCGAGCGCGAACAACGCGAGGGCACCGGCCGAGAGCACCACCCGGTTCGAGCGCGTGATGAGGTCGGCAGCCGGTCCGAAGATTTCGCTCCCGAGCGCCAGCTGCGCGGCTCGAGGCGGCGTGGTCTCGGTGCGGCTTGCGAGCAGATCCCTCAACGAACGAAGCCGGCGCGCGAGCGAGGTGCCGGTCGGAACGCCGTACGCCCGCGCCTCACTCGTGGTCAGCGCGAGCACGATGGTGGTGTCGGGGGAGGTGTAGAGGTCGAGCAGGAGTTCGCCGGGCTTGAGGACGCGCT